>WJIP01000311.1 GCA_014730185.1 Caldithrix sp.
CCATAAGCATACCCTCCATCTCCACCTACAATAATTCCATGTTCACTATCTGAAAAATACACATCATTGAAATTTGAAAAGTTAGGGGATTTTTGCGGTAGCCAGGAACGCCCTCCGTCCGTCGTTTTAACAATCGAACTATTATTTCCCACAGCCCATCCATGCAATGAGTCCCTAAAGAAAATTCCATTTAATTTGCCGGGACATGGATTAGGGCTAATCCAGCTGTTTTGTTGAGGTAAAAGAATGGTGATGAATACCAATAAAATAAAAATGAACTTTTTCATCGCCCTGCCTCATTAGAAATTTTTTGATGTATCCAATAAAGGCGTTTTAATAAAAACTTAAACTAGCGTTAACGGCCCCAAAGACCTTTTATAATTTGCCGCATTAGGTAAATGATATATTCTGCTATAAAACTAACATTTATTAAGTCGGTTTACAACATCAAAACCCTTTTTTTTATCCATTTTACAGACCGCTTAAGATAGCGGTTACAACCGATACATGGATTAACATGAAACCTAATGGCAAAGCGGATAAATGAATACAATATTGACTCGTCGACCTTTAATTTTGTTAATGATACTGAATGATCGAGCCTTAGGGCACCATTACACGCGGTTGAGGATGGGTCTTCCCTATGGCCGGATTACATAAAAGGAATCCACTTATGCATTAAATCAAGCAGATATTCATTTACAAAGAAACTGACATAAGGAATCATGTGATAATGGGATATAAAAAATTCCACCCAACACAGCCATAGGATTAAAAAGAAAAAGCGGTTGAAAGCAATGACAGGGATCCATATTTCCATAAATGGTATGCTGACATCATTTTGCAAAAATGTAAATAAGTCCACTACATACAAAAGCGTGGCCAGGCCCAGAAGTAAAAGCCCTAAGAATGCATATTCGGCAAACAAAATCAGATAAACGCTGCCCCCAAAACTACCCACAGAAAGTAAAGCGGCCGCAATATTGCCCGTTAAAAGGCGATGGATGCCAGTGATGCCAAACAGGGTATAGAAAACGAAAACCAGTATCCAGTTAATGAATTTTGGGGGCAGATGTTCGTCCAGGATGGCCCGGAATAACTGCCCGCCGACCGTGACCGGATTCTGAAAGGTTACCGATATTTTACTCATATTAAATGACCTCTTTTAACATTGTAAACAGTTTGGCGGCAATCGGAATCACCGGTTTCAATATGACCGTGATCAACAGAAGCAAACCGCTGCTGTTGATGACCAGCAAAAATAGCCAGGCAACCACCGTGAAAAAAACGGCCACGGCAACCGCCGCCAAAAGGCGGTAAAGCCCTTTTTCTATTTTAACATGAGCCTGGTTATCGCACAGACGGATGGTTTTTTTATAGGAAAAAAGACCAAATGGAACCAGGAGAACGGGGATGATAAAAACATGGATAGATTGCATCCAGGCTGTGCTTTGATAGAGTTGGTTTAACCAGGGTAAAATAAATCGGGGCGACTGTAACCACAAATAGGAAAGCAAACCGAATAATACAACCGACAATACAGCCCCCGTAAAGGCTCCTACTCGATAGGCTTTAAGAAATTTAGTTTTGATTTCTTCAAACAGGACGGGTATTTGCCGGTTGCGGTTTTCAACGTCGATACGTTTGGCACTCTGCAGCTCCCTTAAACTGGCTGCAAGTTTCCCCTTTTCAAGAAAGTGTTGCGCATTATGATAATGGGTCTGGCCCATTTCGGCCACCGGGTTTGCCGCCGGCACATGTAGGCGACCATCCCCCATGATTATCAGGTGATACGATTTGCCCTGGTATTTATAGCACAAATCATAAACATCACTTTTGGATATACTTAACTCCTGAAAATTGATCATCGTGTCCGTATCGGTATATTTTCCGTTAGCATCACGGCAAAGGGTCTTCAGGAAGGGGGCAAACAATCCGCTTTCCTGCAGATGATCTTCGGTAAACAGGGATTGCTTACCGGTATAAATTTGTTGTCCCGATGAGTGATCCAGCTTCGATAAAACATCCGCGTATTGATCCGTAAGAGCCTGAGCAGACACGATTTTGATCTGTTCATCATGGAAAAAGTGCTGCCGCAGTTCGATATAATAGACCAGCGTGCCGCTTCCCGCACACGCCTCACAGGTCACGATGCCCGTGTGATTACACGGACCACACCATAAAAACGTTTTGCCATGGCATAAATTGCAGGTTTCTTTTCCTGTGCCGCCGCAGTTTTTACATGAAATTTTTCCCCTGCCGGCGCAGGCTGAACAGTTTTGCGTTTGCAAACTCGATCCCCGACCGCCGCATGATGGACATCTGATCATTACGGAAGAACCGTCATTGCGGTACTTCCTGGTTTGACCAACCCCGCCACAGCTACCACAACGTCTTTTTTGTCGAATTTGTCCCGATCCGCTACAGTCCGGACATCGGTAATACCGATTGCCCCAACAATCCGTACATCGCATTTTTCCGGTCTGATCGCATTTTGAGCAGCCGACTTTTCCACCACCCTGGCAGGTTTGACAGGTGGTTTCTTTTTTACCCTTACAAAACGCACACGTTTTGGTATATTCCGATCCCTGCACCGTATAGCGGTAATCGTGTTCAGCAAAATTGGATATGGATTTCAAATTATACCTCCAGGCATCCACTTGCTGCGTATTAGTAACGGTAGGTTGGGCCGGTTGTTCGCCTTTAAATGGACGATGTTGATTAGACAGGGCACGTTTTTCATACTGAGACAAAAGCTTAACCCGGTAAACCGGAAATTGGGTAATCGATGTAATGTCGATTTTCTGACCTAAACCCTGTAATGCTCCCGCAGAAAAACGTTGAGCCCAGGTATCGATCCGTTTCCGGCAGTAATTTATCATTTCCGCATTGCCGGTGACGTCTTTCTGAATTTTAAATGGTTTCAGCTTTTCCATGGTTTGCTCGGAATGCATAGCGGCAACTCCCGTTAATTATTCCAATATTGGTATGATTTTGAATCCCGGATCCATTATACGCCAATGGATGGAATCCTTATGAATATTCAATAGGACGGCGCGGTACATGCCACGATCTTTAACGGTGAGAAGGTGATGATTAGGTTTCAGCAGACCCATTTGGGTTTTGTACATCGTCCGTAAAAAATGTGCTGTGCATCGATCCATGTCGTCCACTGATTTTGAATATATTACCGCTGAAAGATACACATTTTTTTTATTTCAGACAATACGCCGGTTAATTTATTTAGCGGTAACTTTGCTATCACGAGATGTACCAGAACGATGTACTTGCAGGGGAATCGGCATGACAACGAATGACTGATGAATCGGGTTCAGCAGGACTTTTTATGCCGATAGGGAAACTACTTTATTTTGCACGTCATTAACCGGTTAATACCCGAACTTAAAAAGCAAATATTGTTCCTATGACAGCATAATTAATGAGGGCAAAATTATAGACTTCATCGTTATCGGCCCCGCCTTCAAGAATTCGATAGCCGGCTTTCAATTTAACCGTCTGGGAGGGTTGGTAAATGACCCCAGTCAGAACATCTTCAGCGCGGCCCTGTGGGGCGGCCAGGGCGTCGCCGTCAATCAACAATGAAACGCTTTTGGCAAACTTCCATAAAATCCGAAAGTGAATGATCGGCACAAATCCCACATTTGTTTTTTCGGATTTAAGGCCCGCTCCGTTTACGGCAATTTTTGCATCACGGATTTTGGCTGTAAAACCGATACCGATATCGATGTTATTGTTTCTCAGGACATCATAACGATAGACCAACCGATAGGAATTAAAAGTATAGGCGGCCTTCAATGGCGTATTCCCCGGGAAGGTTGTTTCTTCGAACACAAGATCCTTGTCCAGTTGTCCCTTGGATTCAATGGATAACGGAGCGTAAAGGGCGCCTAAATGATGGCGCTCATTAAAATGATAAAACACCCGAATGCGGTAAAATATGCCGGGATCCGCCTCAAGTTCCTGGGAAAGGGAGAATAAAGTACCGCCATCGCCGGGAATTCTTACATCATTATATCCGCTGAACACCAGGCCTGTTTCCGTGTCCAGTTCGATTTGACCATGAACTTTAGGAACATAGAGTATCACAAAGCTGAGCATGATCATAACATAAAGCCCTTTATAGCCCATTTTATACTCCTCGAGAATATTCAAAAATGGCAATGTGCCGGCTTAATCTATTTAAACCACCAAAAAATCCGTGCTCTAATCTTGCAAATTTGTAAATTTATTAGATTACTGTAAAACTAATCTCCATTAAATGGTTTTACAATTTTAAAATATCTTTTTTCGGTTGGACCCAGACGGCTATGTTTTTTTTGCTCATCACTACCCTTCCCTGTGCAGAAATGGGCTGTTCGCGGCAAAGCTTGATAACGGCATGCCGAAAAGCTTATCGAAACCTCCAGCCCACCTATGGGCTTCATCGAATTGCCGGGTTTTGTATTGAGGTAAATTTTAGCGAGAGTGCCCGATGCCTAATTACTTATCGGGTAGATTTTAATTTATTTGAAGGGGTTGGCTGGTTTATGGGTAAGGACAGAGGGTGAAGACCGATTGCGCTGGTATCCCGTCAGCTTACGAAGGGTGTGTATAACCGCCGGTTGCAGATTGTCGGCCAACCAGTATAAAAAAACGACATTGACGCAATCTTTATGGATGCGGTAGCGACCAGTGGTCATTGGTCAAGGAGGGATTGCCCGGGCAATACTCAAACAAAGAATGAAAACCGTCCAACCTGTCGAGTTATGAGCATGGTTCCTAGTTGCCGCATGGGTTAACAATAGCCCTTATTAAGGGCATATCCACATGCACTTTATACAACAGGCCCGGGCTTAGCCTGTTGCTCCCAGACCGGAAGCGATGGCGTTGACCGACATGAGCAACTGCAGTAACAGATCGTCAATAACCTTGCTTTTTTCACCGGCTCCCTTGGCTGCGCGCCAGCTACACAACAACTTGATCTGGTGGTTATGTAATGGCACCAGGGCCTCATGCCTACGATCAATAATATGCTGAATGCGCGGACGTTTTTCGCCAAGCTGACAACCGTATATGGCCTCCAACATCTCACGGGTTGTATGATGTTCGTCCAGAATCTGCTTCATCAGTCGTTGGCTTAGTGTGCGGTCTTCAACCAACTCAGCGTAGCGGCTCATAATATCCGGTGAGCTGGTCATCAAAGCGGTAGCAGCATTACTGATCAGGTAGTGAATCGGTGCCCAGCGGGCAGCGGTTTCCGCCTTTGCGGCTACAACCGCCTCGAAATCGCCAGTTGCATTTTCATACAACGCACGAAGCGCCGAACCGAGACCGTACCAACCGGGGATAAGAAAGCGCGATTGATTCCAGGCGAACACCCAGGGAATAGCCCGTAAATCGCTGATGGATCGTTTCCCGCTGCGACGCGCCGGTCGTGAGCCAATGCGGCTGGACTCTATGGCGTCCAGGGGAGTGGCCTGACTGAAAAAATCAATAAAACCGTCGGCATCCAGAAGAGCGCGGTAAGTTTCACGACTTTTCTCAGCCAGTCCGTTCATGATTTCCACCAAATCCGGTGGATCGCTGCGTCCGGCTTTATCACTAACCGTAGCGGCAAACAAACCGGCAGACAGTAACTCAAGATGATGCGCCGCGGTGACGTGGTTCTCATATTTCTGGGATATGGTTTCACCCTGCTCGGTAAGCCGCAGGTCGCCGCTTCCGGTACCCGGTGGTAAGGCCTGCACGAAGCGGTGTGTCGGACCGGCGCCACGACCTATGGTTCCGCCGCGGCCATGAAAGAAACGCAAACGAACGCCATGGTGGGCAGCCACCTGAGAAAGCCGGCTCTGGACGCGATTGAGTTCCCACATGCTGGACACGATGCCTCCATCTTTGCAGCTATCACTGTAGCCTATCATCACCTGTTGTAAGCGTTCACCGCCTGTACCGGCGCGATGGGCAAGACTGCGTTTAACCACCGGATGCGACAAATAATCATCCATCACCTGGGGAGCGCGATGAAGGTCATCAATGGTTTCAAACAGGGGAACGACCTCAAGCGGACAATAAAATCCCGCATCATTTCGTTCCAGTAATCCGCCGTCTCGGGCCAGTACATAAACCGCGAGTAAGTCCTCTACGCTGCGGGTCATACTGATAATCAGTGCGCCCAGACCTTCATCACCGTAGCGCGCCCGATGATTAGCCAGTACTCGATAGGCATCGAGTACGGCTCTGGCTTCATCGCCTTGCACATCCGAAGGCGCTGTAAACGGCCGGCGCATGGCCAATTCCCGATTAAGCAGAGCTCGACGCCGATCACTCGACCAGCTGGGGTAGTCCTTACCCTCTTCGACACCGGCGGTAACGAGTAACTGGGCCAAGGCGCGGTCATGGAATGCGCTGTTCTGCCTAACATCCAGATTGGCGAGCTTAAAACCAAATGTCTCGACAAGAATGATAATGGGTTCCACATCGATGTGAGCCAGGCGAGCAGCGCCGACCTGTTCAAGCCATCTGTACAATGTGCGCAGTTCTGAAACCAGCTCCCCGGAAGTGGGGAAATGCCAAGGAGCGATGGAAGTCGATAGAGGCAGGGCCGCGCGCAACAGATTAACATACTGCCGCCAAGGTTCATCGGGATTTCGTTCCGTCGCCCTGCGCCCAGCGGCGCCTAGTAGTGATTTCAGCTCTTCCAGGCGCGCCGCCAACGGTGCAGGGGTTTCCTGGCGTCGCTCGGACAGACTGATACGTGTGGCCAATTGCTCTAAATACCGATTGATCAGCTCAAGCGCGGCCTGGCGAAACATCTGCAATGTTTCCTCGGTAATTTTAGCATTCACACCGGGATGGCCATCGCGATCACCGCCAACCCAATCACCAAAGCGAATTTGTGGTAGGCGTTCCGGGGCAGAAAGAAGTGACGGATCATAACCGGCCCGCTGCCAGGCTGCACGCAGTCGCCTGGTCGTCCATGGCAACACCGCGGGAAAGACATTCTCAAGATAATGCAATATAATCCGCCGCTCGTCCGCCAACGAAGGTTTATCGAGAAAGATTTCGCCGGTACGCCACAACCGCTCCAGACAAGCTTTGGCCTGATCCTGCAGCGCGGCCCGCTCAGTCTCCGTCCACATTGTGTTTTCCAGTTCCACGAGCAGTAAATAGAGAGTGCGATGATGCTCCAGGACGGTTTGTCGCTTGGCTTCTGTGGGATGGGCGGTGAGCACCGGCTCGATGCGCAGCGACGAAAGCGTGGCAGCCAGTTCTTCAGGAGAAGCACCGGTGGCCGCGGCCCGCTTGATCATCTGGTCCCAGGAGCCCGGATCATCGGCAATCTTATTTTGGTTTTCACTTATCCGCCGGCCCTGGGCTACGGCATTCTCTTCCGCCTGGTTAAGCAGTTGTAGTGAGATGGAATAGGCCTGTACGCATGCTTCGGCGATATCTTCAGGGAATGTTACATCACCGATGCTTCCGCTTGCAGGACCCCAGGGAAGGTATTGAGCAACATCAGCTCTTCCGACATCCGCAAGCACATCCCTAAAAGCGTTCATCAGCAATCGAAGGGTGAATTCCGCCTTTTGAATGGTTTCCGGCATGAAATATCCTCTTTCTTATTGAATATTCTTTAATGGGATTGGCATCTTTAAAACGATCGTTGACCTGCAACCTTTTACAGGCAATTTCAATCTTCAGCTGCAGGATAAAACTTCAATAAAATGGATTATATTTCGTCATTCATTCGGCAATAAATTATGGTATGGGCTTTATCGGATTGCCGGATTTTGTACTGAACTATAATGATAGCGGTAATGTACAATGGCTTGTATTAGATGGATTGTTTCCTCCTTACAAAATTCCAATTTAGACTGAACCAATACAAAATGACTATTTATGTCACCCATCTTAAGTCCTGATTAATAATAATTTTATTACTGAATACACCAACAATTTTCGAAAAAACACTGCCCATGAAAAGTGTGTGGTCATTTTTACAAAAATCACGGTCAACCAGAGCGTGTTATACAAGATGGGGTGCGGTATTCAGGATTCTGTGAGTGAGTAGCGATTTATTAAAATATTTGCTGTAAAAAAAAGGGCCGGTTAAAACAGCCCTTTAATGCATTTAGCGTAAAATAATAGATGTCGATGTGCTTCTTCTATTTCACCATCCCGGAAAATCCCATAAAGGCCATAGCCAGAATACCGGCGATGATCAGAGCGATGGGCGATCCGGCGAACACTTTAGGCACTTCCCTGTTCTCTAACGCCTCTCGAATACCAGAAAAGATGACCAACGCCAAACCGAATCCCAAAGCCGAAGCGAAGGAAAAGATGACGGCATACACAAAGGTATCCAGTTTTTGTGTGGCCAGAATCGCCACACCCAGTATAGCACAATTGGTGGTGATCAGCGGTAAAAAGATCCCCAAAGCTTTGAACAGGGCCGGGGCTACTTTTTTCATGACGATTTCCACAAACTGCACCAGGGAAGCGATAACCAGAATAAAGGCGATGGTTTGCAGATAGGTAATATCCAGGGGAATCAATACGTATTTCTGGATGATATAGGTAATCGAGCCGGCCAGGGTCATCACAAAGACCACGGCCATGGACATGCCCAGAGCCGTATCCAGCTTGCGGGAAACGCCCATATAGGGACAAATCCCCAGAAATTTGGTAAACACCACATTATTGACAAAAATGGCGCCGACGATGAGCAGAAAAATTTCATTCATGATTTCGTTCCTTCCAGTCGCTCACTGATCTTATTCATTCCTACCAACATAAAGCCCAGCGTGATAAAGGCACCGGGAGCCAGTACAAACAGCAAAATAGTCCGCCAGTCACCGGGAATGATGGGCATGCCCAAAAAGGCGCCCGATCCCAGGATTTCCCGGATACCGCCCAGGATAAACAGGGCAAAAGTAAAACCGAGGCCGTTGGCTACACCGTCCAGCAGGGACTGGCCGATGGTATTTTTGGAAGCAAAAGCTTCCGCCCGGCCCAAAATAAGGCAGTTGACTACAATTAAGGGAATAAACAATCCCAGGGTTTTATGCAGATCGTACAGGGTGGCCTGTAAGCCCATATCCACAATGGTCACAAAGGTGGCAATAACCACGATAAACGAGGGAATGCGCACCCGGGCCGGAATGACATTTTTGAAAATGGAAATGACCAGATTGGACATCACCAGCACAAAGGTGGTGGCCAGGCCCATGCCGATGCCGTTTTCCGCGGAGGAGGTGACGGCCAGCGTAGGACAGAGACCGAGCAACATCACCGTTACGGGGTTTTCCGTAAAAAAGGCCCGCTTAAATTTTTCCATTACTGACATAATTATTGATCCTCCTTCAGCGTTTCATAAGCCCGCAAAGCCCGTTCGGCTCCGTAAGTAAAAGCCCGGGAAGTGATGGTGGCCGCCGTGATGGCATCAATGTCGCCGCCATCCTTTTGTACACTCCAATTGGTATTGTCCAGACTGCGGCCGCGGAATTGTTTTTTGAATTCTTCTTCCATCATGCCGTCTCCCAGACCCGGGGTTTCTTTGTGCGAAAGCACATAGGTATCCACAATTTTTCCGGTGGTGTCCACACCCACCAGAATTTCAAAGGCACTGGTAAAGCCGTCCGGAGCTTCCACTTTAAAGGCATAGCCCAGAGGTTGATCCGCTTGGTTACGCACGGGAAAATATTCCGCCGGAAAATCCACTTGCTTTACCGGTTCGGGCATTTCGGGATGCTGTACCGCTTCGTTGGCCATAACCACCTTAATGGCCCGCTGCGTCTCCTGCCGCTTTTTTTCGGCGATGGGCCCGCTGGTCACTTTATTGACATAGGCTAACAGCACCGCAGCCAGACCGGCAATCAATACCAATACCAGAATTATTTTTAATCCGGATTCTTCTTGTTTAGCCATTTTTAACCATTCCAAATTTTTTATCAGGTAAATATTTATCTAACAGGGGCACAAAGCCGTTCATCAGGACGATGGCAAAGGATACTCCTTCCGGATAGCTGCCGAATAGACGGATGACGGCCGTAAAGAAACCGCACCCGATACCGAAAACGATGCGCCCTTTCTTGGTCAGCGGCGATGTCACCATATCCGTAGCCATGTATAAAGCCCCTATAAATAAGCCCCCGGTAAACATGTGAAACACGGGATCGGCATAGGTGGTGGGGTCTATAAGATAGAAAATGCCGGTGAAGACAAACACCGTGCCGATAAACAGAGCCGGTACTTCCCAGGCTATGTACTGCTTGTAGATTAGGTAGGCCGCGCCCAGCAATAAGGTCAGAGCCGAAATTTCGCCCACGGAACCGCCCATCTGGCCCATTGCCAGATCGCCGATACTCGTACCGGACAGGGCCCCCACGCCTTCGGTTTTTAATACGCCCAGAGGGGTGGCTCCGGTCGAGCCGTCATAAGCAAAGGGTTTGGGCCATAAGCTGAGCTCCACGGGAAAAGAGATGATCAGAAAGGTGCGGGATACTAAAACGGGATTAAATATATTCTGTCCCAGTCCGCCGAACACTTGCTTACCCAGACCAATAGCCACCAGGGAGCCGATTAAAATCAACCACCAGGGCGAACTGGATGGCAAATTCATGGCCAGCAAAATGCCGGTCAACAAGGCACTGCCGTCCATGTAATCAATTTTGTAAGAAACCCATTTGGAAAGCAGCCATTCGAATCCCACACAAAACACGGAGGTTAAAGCCAGCACCCGAACCGCATCCCAGCCGAACACCCACACGGACACGGCGAGGGCTGGAATCAACGTCAGGCTAACCGTATTCATGATTTTAGATGTCGATTCCGTGACCCGCCCCTGGGGCGAAGAATCCATTACCAGTAGTTGTTTTGAAGCATCCACGATTAATTCTCTCTGTTTATGATGTTTTTACCGAATCGCATCCAGTGCACCAGCCGGCGGTCTGCCGGGCATACATAAGAACAACTGCCGCATTCGATACAATCCATGATATAATTCTTGATATCCGGAGTGACGTTGTTGGCTTTGATCATCTCCGTCACTTGCGCCACCGGTAATCCCATGGGACAGACGGCAATACAGTTGCCACAGCGTATACAGGGATTCTCATCCCGGGTATCATACACGCTGTCATCGAAAAAAAGCACTGCGGAACTGGTTTTACTTACCGGGCTTTCGAAAGAATAGGATGTGCGACCCATCATCGGTCCCCCGGAAACCAGGCGTTTGATACGACTTTTATCGATTTCGTATTTTTCGATCAGATACGATACGGGCGTACCGATAGGCACCAGAATATTGCCGGCCCGTTTGACCACGTTTCCGGAAACGGTAACCACCCGTTCCATTAACGGACGCTGGTAAAAAAAGGCATCATAAATCGCTTTCAGTGTACCCACATTCTGCACGATAACGCCCACATCCATAGGTAAACCTTTAGAGGGCACTTCCCTGTTGAGAACGGCTTTGATCAGTTGTTTTTCGCCGCCCTGCGGATATTTGGTTTTCAGAGGAATCACTTTCATTTTGACTTCATCTTTGGTGGCCTGTTCCAGCGTCTCGATAGCATCCGCTTTATTTTCCTCGATACCGATATAAATCATCACATCATCGAATAACTTTTGCAGAATTTTGATTCCGCGGACCAGTTCATCGCTTTTTTCAATCATCAAACGATGATCGGCCGTGATGTAGGGTTCGCATTCGGCTCCGTTAATGATCAGCGTATCAATGGTTTTATCCGGCGGTGGCGATAATTTGACATGTGTGGGAAATCCGGCTCCGCCCATGCCGACGAGGCCGGCTTTGGCAATGGTTTTGCGGATTTCATCCCGGTCCAGTCCATCCACATCCACTTCCTGGAATGTGTCCCCTTCCAAAACACTTTGATAGCTTTCTCCCGGATTATCCGGAGTGATCTGGATACATTCCTTGATTTGTCCGCCTAACTGAGGAAAATTAAGTATTTTCTGCACCTTGCCGTCTACCGGTGCATGCACGTTGGATGAAACGAATCCATCCGCTTCCGCCAATACATCACCCCTTTTGACGGCCGTCCCCTTTTTGACCAGCACATTACAGGGTTTACCGATATGCTGATTAACCGGTACCAAAAGGGAACCTGGAATTTCTCCATACTCGATGGCCAAATCGGCCGATAGTTTCTCTTCAGGGGGATGAATCCCGCCTCTTTTAAACGTCCGCAGCAACATGAACTTCTTGTCCTCTTATTTGGATTGAATTGGTAGGGCAAACTTCCACACATTTTTCACAATTGGTGCATTTATTATAATCAATTTTAGCCAGAAAATTATTAACATGAATGGCATCGTCTTCACACACTTTTTCGCACTTCATACACCCGATACAGGCTACCTTACAGGCTTTACGGGCATCAGCCCCTTTATCCGTATTATTGCAGGTTACGGTGACCTTTTTGGAATAGGGGCGCATGTGCAATATATTTTTAGGGCATGTGGGAATACAGATGCCGCAGCCGGTGCATTTTTCATCATCGATGACCACGATCCCATTTTCCAGATGCATAGCATCGAAGGGGCAAGCTTCTACACATGAGCCCAGCCCTAAACAGGCGAAAGCACAGGCTTTGGTGGTATCGGCCACCAACATGGCCGCCCAGCAGTCTTCGATACCTTCATAATCCATCATGAGTTCACTGTTTTGCACCGTTCCATGACACATTAACGAAGCCACCATTTTTTCCGAAGATTCAACCTGTAAACCCAGAACTTCGCCAATTTTGGCCATGGTTTCGGAATCCGCTACGGGACAAGGATCTTCCAGACTCCCCTCTTTCACAACATGTTCGGCATAAGCTGAACAACCGGCAAATCCACAACCACCGCAGTTGGCGCCGGGCAAAAGTTCGGTAACTTCTTCAATACGGGGATCCTCGTAGACATAAAATTTTTTCGAGGCGTAGAGCAGTCCCGAAGAAGAAATCAGTGCAAAACCACCCAGTACAAGTCCGGCTATGACAATATCTGGCATACTAAGCTCCTAAACTATGTATTTATCGGTTCAATCCGTACTTTGTATTTGGAAGAACCATATTTATTATTAATTGTATGAACAATCCAAAAGGCCAGACCCATTAATGATAGTGCAGCAACGAACAATATCAGTTCATTTTGTATCTGCAATACGCCGCGGGTCAATACAATACCTAAAAAAAAGAAAATCAGCGGAAGTACATACAGAATAAACGAAGTCTGAATAACTTTGGAATAGGCAATACTCACTTTCTGTCCCGTATGAAAGGCATTATCCATTTCACTCTTATTAACTTCCACATAATGTGTATTGCAAATCCCTTTCAAACCGCATGTGCTGCATTCCTGGGCATCATCATTAATCGAAATGCGATACACCTGATCGGTTACCGCACTGATCTTGCCTTCTATATTTTGATTGATTGACATAATCGAACCATAATTTCAAAAGCATGATTTAAGCAAAATACATACCAAAACCACACTTTATGGATAAATACTATAAACAATTATTTATAATGGGGTTACACAGGCAAACAACCGCAATCAATTGTCTCTCCCCACAGAAAAATTCCAATAAATTAAACTACCGATTTATCCCTTCTCATTTTTGAGAAAAAGAAGAAGCGATACATTTTACCCACTTGTACCGCTTTTTTTGAAATTACAGCATCCGGAAACGTTTATTTCAGAATCTTTATGATGGCCGCTTGCTCTTGCCAAACTCGTACCCTTCGTCCACCGCTTTTTCGTTGATGGCCAAAAGTTTTTTACGTTTGATAGCGGTTTTCAAGGTTTCTTTCAGGGTTTCTCTGTTGAATATACCGGTGTAACCGGCAAATGCTGCCATGGCAATCATATTAGCGGTTCGGGTATTACCAAGCTTGTCGGCCATCTCCGTTGCCGGGATTGCCAACACTTCCACATCATCCCTTTGTACTTCAATATCAATCAGTGATGTATCGTAAATAATAAGGCCGTTTTTTACCACCACCGGCTCGAATTTTTCCAGAGAAGGCCGGTTAAGAGCGATAAGAACCGTTGGATCATTAACGACCGGCGAGCCAACGGGGATATTGCGTACATTTACATGGCAATTAGCCGTACCACCCCGCATTTCGGGACCGTAAGATGGCAGCCAGGAAACGTTATAATTTTCCAGTAATCCGGCCTGAGCCAGTGCTGCACCCAGCAGTAATACACCCTGTCCCCCGAATCCGGCCACTTTAATTTCAGGATTGGCGTACCGTTCCGCATATTCAGTCTTCTTAAATTCCTTTTCAGTATCGGGGATGATTTCGATAGCCTGTTTTATCTCTTCATCGGATAACTGCATTTTTGGCGCTTCATAAGGTTCAACCTCTTTAGTATTATCTTTGTAAACACCCAGAGGAAATTGATTCATCATCACGTCTTTAATCCAATGCAAAGAATCTACGGGATCCATTTTCCAGCCGGAAGGACACGGGGATAAAATTTCCACCAAAGAGAATCCTAAATGGTCCGCCTGATTTTTAATGGCTTTACGTACGGCCATCCGCGCCCTTGAACGATGTTTATTATCGAATAAAGCAACCCGTTCCACATAAACGGGAGCCTCCAGCTGACTAATTAGTTCGGCTACTTTGACCGGATATCCCTCATTTCTGGCATTTCGCCCGGTTGGTGTGGTCGTGGTCTTCTGAGTTTCCAGTGTGGTGGGAGCCATCTGTCCGCCCGTCATGCCGTAAATCGCGTTATTGATAAAGAAAACGGTGATATTTTCACCCCGGTTGGCTGCATGCAAAATTTCGGCGGTACCGATTGCGGCCAAATCGCCGTCACCCTGATAACTGATAACAATGCTATGGGGATGAGCACGCTTTATACCTGTTGCCACAGCGGGAGCCCGTCCGTGGGCTGCCTGAATATTTCCTGTATCGAAATAGTAGTATCCGAATACACTACAGCCCACCGGACTGATAAAAATGGTTCGGTCGGCCAGCTCGTAATTGTCTAAAGCCTCGGCAATAAATTTATGAACGTTTCCGTGGCCGCATCCCGGACAATAATGAGGCATCTTTTTATCCGTGCTGGGATTGCGCTCATAAGTATCATAGAAACTTGCCGGTTTTTGTAATACTTTGGATGCCATAATGATATCCTTTATCTTTAATTTTCTTTTTTTACAAGATTCTGACAGCGTTCAACCAGCTCTGCTGCCGTCGGTACGACCCCGCCCATTCGTCCGTAAAATTCGACAGGTCGGCTGCCGTTTACAGCAAGACGGATATCTTCGACCATTTGACCGTTGCTCATTTCCACCGCTAAGAATTTTTTGGCCATCTTGGCCAATTCAATAATGCGTTTTTCTGGAAACGGAAATAGGGTGATGGGGCGTAACAAACCAAATTTTAAACCCTGCGAACGTAGTCGTTCCACAGTTGTTTTCAACACACGGGAAACAATACCGTAACCCACAACCACGTACTCAGCGTCATCCAACATAAATTCCTCTACCCGGACTTCATTTTGTTTTATGTTCTCATATTTTTGTTGCAGTTTGCGGTTATGTTCTTCCAGTTCTTCCGGATCGAGATAAATAGAAGAAATCAAATTATGTTTGCTTTCGGCATCGCCATAAACCGCCCAGTCCTGTTTAGGTACATTCGTAAAAGGTTCGCCAAATTCGACAGCTTCCATCATCTGCCCGGTATACCCATCAGCCAAAACATATACCGGTGTGCGGTATTTTTCGGCGATTTCGAAGGCCAATTGTGTTAAATCTGACATTTCCTGTACGCTGTTAGGCGCCAGAACAGGACATTTGAAATTACCGTGTCCGCCGCCCTTGACGACCTGGTTATAATCCGATTGCTCGGGCGCTATGTTTCCTAATCCCGGGCCTCCCCGCATAATATCCACAATAACACAGGGTAGTTCACTTCCGGCAGCATAAGAAATCCCCTCTTGCTTCAGGCTTATACCGGGCCCCGATGAGGCAGTCATTACGCGCACGCCGCCGCCGGCCGCGCCATAAACCATATTGATGGATGCTATTTCACTTTCTGCCTGCAGGAAAGTACCTCCTACCCGGGGCATATATCGGGCAGCCGATTCAGCAATTTCGCTGGCAGGCGTAATAGGATATCCGAAGTAAATTCGGCAGCCGGCCAAAATGGCGCCTCTGACGATGGCATCATTCCCTTTCATTAATAGTTTTGACATCAGGCTACCTCCTCTCCTTCATATTCGTATCCTTTTTTATAGACGATTATCGCTTCCGGTTCGGGGCAGGCATAGAAACATACTCCGCACCCCCTGCAATCATCGCCTAAATAATAGGCAAAATGATAACCCTTTGTATTGAATTTATCATGAAATTTGAGGACTTCAGGCGGACATGCTTCAATACAGATACCGCAGCCTTTGCAAAGTTCTGGAACAACTTTTACAAAAGGTTTCTCAAGTTTTTTCTTCTGCATAATCACCTCATTTATTTATTGAATATAAATGCACCCCTCTGGATACCGGGATACGCATATCTGATTTAAATTTCAATAATCATGCCACCTTCTACAAAAAATTAATGAGCTTCATGTCTTTGTAATTATTGTTTTTATACGGTTTCAAAAAACCGGTCCCTTTTATCAAAATCATACCAGCTCTCCAAAATTTGGAAATGGTTCTTTTTTATTTACTAATATTCGGAAATCCATTCGTAATCTAATTTTCGGCTGATGTATCAAATTACATTCCCCTGCAAAAATTTAACTTCGGCCTTTCCATAAAATATCATCCTTTTGCTGAACGACATTCATATAGCGTGCGATGATAAAGAAAAAATCACTCAGACGATTTAAATATATAAGCAGTTCTTTCCGGACGGGTTCAACTTCATGCCAGTTTATCAGTCTTCTTTCAGCACGCCTCGAAACGGTGCGTACTAAATGGGCTGCAGCAGCGCTATCCGAGCCGCCCGGCAATATAAAGTTTTTCAGTTTTGGCAGTTTTTCTGAATATTTATCAATATTATCTTCCAATAGTTGAATGTGGACCTCGTTAATAAACTGTTCGAATTTGGACAATGTTTTTTCATCAGGGGTGGCAATCTCGGAGGAAAACACAAAAATTTGATTTTGTATATCGTACAGTAATTGTTTCACTTCGTTTTCACTGTCGGGTATCTTTAAAATCAGAATGCCAATTAAGCTGTTCAATTCATCAAGGGTACCGTAGATGTCCACCCGCATATGATTTTTCCGAACCACTTTGCCGCCAAAAAGCGAAGTGTTTCCCTCGTCGCCGAATTTGGTATATATTTTCATTACAACCGTTATCCTTTCTGTCTTCTTATTCTGAGAGCAATCGGACCGCCTTGTTAATAATATACATTAACCACATTTATCGTAACCAATATAAAAATAAATTTTGATGGAAACCAAATGCGAAATCATTATTGGTCAAAAATATTTGATAACGTGAAGGTAAAATGATCATTTTTGAATATGGATGGACAGATTAAAAATAAAAAAGAGAGGGCAACAATTCATAACTTTAAAGGTGGGTAAAGGAGGCAAAACCTAATTTTTTAAAGGTGAGACATGAATTATTGATCCCTCTCAACCAACGACCTAACACGTCAATTCATAAGGCAATTATAATGCCAATAAATATTTTCAGATAATTATTAACAGCTATTCTACGTATTTTCAATGGGTTATACAGTATGTCGAAAATTTTCAAACTTTTTAATTTGTTCATTTTTTAGACAATTCACTGTCCAATTATTATTCATTTAGCGTGACTGGGGAATTCCCTGTTATGAGAAATATATCAATGCGATTGCCGCTTCCATAATACAATTTAGATAACAAATGGCATTATTTTTACAACCTGACCTCTCATTTGCCTTACCCATGGCAACAAACGATTATTAAAAAAATTATCGAACCTTGAACGCTGTACACTTGGATATTTATTTGTCATTTTTGTGGTTATACTTTATAATTATTTCTTTTCACATATACAAAGAATAAGGCACCCAAAAAAGGACCACAATATGAGTTCGGATGATAACACCAAAGGCGGCAATTTTATCAAAGCAATAATCGAGGAACATAACCGTAGCGGACGATTTGATAACCGCGTACATACACGTTTTCCTCCCGAACCCAACGGTTATTTACATATCGGGCACGCCAAATCCATATGCCTAAATTTTGGTCTTGCCAACGACTACAATGGAAAATGTAATTTACGATTCGACGATACCAATCCTATTAAAGAAGAAGAAGAATATGTGGAATCCATTAAAGAAAACGTTCGGTGGCTGGGTTTCGACTGGCAGGACCGTCTGTATTTCGCCTCCGATTATTTTGATCAGATGTATGATTATGCGGTACAACTGATTAAGCACGGTAAAGCGTATGTGGATGATCTAGCGGCAGAACAAATAAAGGAATATCGCGGCACTCTTAAAGAACCGGGTATTGAAAGTCCCCATCGTAACCGATCCATCGAAGAGAATCTCGAACTGTTTGAGCGCATGCGCAAAGGTGAATTTGCCGATGGAGCCAAAGTACTTCGTGCTAAAATCGATATGCAATCCGGAAATCTGAATATGCGCGATCCGGTGATGTATCGCATTTTACACGCCGACCATCATCGAACCGGTGATAAATGGTGTATTTATCCGATGTACGATTGGGCCCATGGCTTGGAAGATTCCATCGAACGGATCACGCATTCCATTTGTACTCTGGAATTTGAAGACCATCGCCCGCTCTATGACTGGTTCCTTGAACAATTAGACGTTTTTCATCCCCAGCAAATCGAGTTCGCACGCCTCAATCTGAATTATACCGTTATGAGCAAGCGGAAACTATCTCTTCTAGTGCGCGATGGTTATGTCGATGGCTGGGATGATCCCCGAATGCCCACCATTTCCGGATTAAGGCGAAGGGGGTACACCCCGGAAGCCATTCGTGATTTTTCGGAACGTATCGGAGTGGCAAAAAGCAATAGCGTAGTGGATATTGCACTATTGGAACATTGTCTGCGGGATGATCTTAATAAAAGAGCCATGCGGGTGATGACCGTATTAGAGCCATTAAAAGTAGTCATTGAAAATTATCCGGAAGACCAGGAGGAAGAGTTGGAAGCCGTTAACAACCCGGAAGATGATACTATGGGTAAACGAATGATGCCATTTTCTCGTGTTATTTATGTGGAAAAAAATGATTTCAGAGAAGAAGCACCGCGCAAATGGTTTCGGCTGGCGCCGGGAAAGGAAGTACGCCTGAAGCATGCCTATTACATAACCTGTAAGCAAGCCATCAAAAATGAAGATGGTGAAATTGTTGAGTTACGCTGTACTTATGATCCGAAAACTAAAGGCGGATGGTCTGAAGACGGACGAAAGGTTAAAGGTACGCTACATTGGGTTTCAGCTAAACACGCTCACCAGGCTGAAGTGCGGCTATATGATCATCTGTTTAATACCGAAAATCCCGATAATGTGCAGGAAGGGCAAACCTTTACGGATAACATAAATCCTGACTCACTCAAAATATTAAAAAATTGTTTTATAGAGCCTTACCTCACAAAGGCAAAACCCGGTGAATGGTATCAATTTTTACGACAGGGTTACTTTTGTGTGGACTCGAAACATACTACCCATAAGTATAAAGTCTTCAATCGCACAACCACGTTGAGAGACACCTGGGCCAGGATAGAACGATCGGGGAAGAAAACCTAAATCAGATAATTGATTTTTAAAAAAACGGGTGAGCCGTATATGGACCAGGCTGACAATCTTTTATAATGTTTGCAATACGTTCCCGATTATATTTCAACCGACGTTTAAATTATACCATGCGAGCCTGACTGATTAAGCATGGAGCTGTTATTATATCTACTTAAAAATGATTTCAGCTTCGGCATCTTTTTCATACACAATTGTGAAACCGGGTTGCCACTTAACGTTCTTAAAAAATTTGGATGTGGTTTTACACCGTTATTATTTAACAGTTTGCCGGTGCTTTTTACTTCCGTAATACCCTGTTCATTCCCGAATACAATTTCGTGCATTTTAGTTTCATCGCCTTCCACCCGCATTATCCCCTTTGTATGAAATCCATCGGTGGTAAAATAGCGATAGATCAGATTTTGTGTTTCTTTGTCCCATTAGATAATCGTTTCACCACCATACTGCCCATCATTAACCGAATGCATAATACAAACCGCCTGGCCATTTAGGATCGTTTCCCAATGCATCACATCATACATGGACTTATCCGCATTCGGTATCTCAATCCTGCCTTTTCATGTATGATTGAGCAACGGCTTTGAGGGGTGAAAGTTTTTATTATTAAGCTCTTGAGCGTTTGATAGGCTGGATAGACTGAAAAAAAAGTATAAAGAAGCAAACCAAATGAACTTATAAGTTTCGCCCGAAAAAAGCTGTGCTACATCATTAAAAGTTACTCAATTTCGTATTTTTTAAGTTTAGAATTAAGTGTGCTGCGATTCATGTTAAGTTTTTGAGCAGTTTTGACTTTATTGAAAGCATTATCACGCAGAGCTTTTTCAATAATGGTCTTTTCGTAATTTTCAATAAGGGTATTAAATCCCATATCCAGATCGATTTCAGTACTTTCTTTCGTTGCCCCCGCGGATATAGTTGTCGGTAGATCATCCACATCAATAGTATCATCTTTGCTTAATACCACGATACGTTCAATAAAGTTTTCGAGTTCACGGATGTTACCCGGATAATCATAATTTTCCAGAAGGTCCAGTGCTTTGGGTGTGACCTCTGTAATATTTTTACCGTATACCTTATTAAATTTCTCCATAAAATGATAGACCAGATATTTTATATCCTCGTTACGTTCACGCAGAGGTGGCACTTCGATAGGAATAACATTGAGCCGGTAATACAAATCCTGGCGAAATTTTCCTTCTTTAATGGCCTTCTTTAGATCACGATTGGTTGCGGCAATAATCCGAACATCCACTTTAATGGTTTCCGTACCGCCGACCCGTTCAAATTCTCCTTCCTGTAACACACGCAGCAATTTCAACTGCATATTTAAGGAAATATCGCCGATTTCATCCAAAAACAGTGTGCCTCCGTCGGCCATTTCAAAACGGCCGATTTTATCTTTTATGGCGCCGGTAAACGCACCCTTCATATGACCAAACAATTCGCTCTCCAGTAAACTTTCAGCCAAAACTCCGCAGTTTACTTTGACAAAGGGGCGTTTGGCCTTGGGGCTGTTATAGTGAATGGCGTTAGCGATCAATTCCTTGCCCACACCGCTTTCACCGCCAATCAAAACCGTGGTATTTGTTGAAGCCACATCTTTAACCAGCCGAAAAAGTTGCTGGATTTTATCGGTTTTACCGATCATATTAGTAAAATCGTAGGTTTGCTGCAGGCGATTCAGAAGATATTCATTCTCTTTAATAAGGGAATTGAGCTGAGTTATACGCTCAACTTTGGTTAATATTTCTTCCAGTCGTAACGGTTTCAAAATATAATCTTTAGCACCCAGTTTCATAGCTTCCACAGCGGTTTCAATGGTTCCGTGGGCAGTAACCATTATAACGGGAATGTGGGGATGTTCTTTGTTTAAGGTTTTCAGTAATTGCATTCCATCCATTTCCGGCATACGTATATCGGTAATCAGTACATCAGGCTCATCGTTTTTAATCGCTTGTAACGCCTCGATGCCATTACATGCCGTTTTACAGATGTATCCCTTTTTTTCGAATAATTCCTGCATTAATTCCAGGGCATCGGGTTCATCATCAACAATGAGAATTTTGGATTTCATCAAATCTCCATTTCTTAATTAATTATTGGAATGTGAATCGAAAGACGTTCAAAATTTAACCGTTTTGTTTCAATTTGCCAAATCCCCTTATATTTTTGCAAAAGATAACGTACAATCGTCCATTCCATGAGTTTTTCATTGCGCTCATTACTTCGCAAATTTAAATAATCTTTTAAAGAAATGCTATCCTTAGTGGCTTGCTGATTGGAATGGATCTCGAAATTAATATCCACATAATTTTGGGAGTCGGAGGTTGACTTGGATGTAGTTATGTGGATTTTTCCTTGTCCCCCTAAAATAAATATACAAATCTTGGCTATCAGTGTAATAAGTAACTGAAAATGCGAATTCTGTCCATAATTATGGCTCTCCTCCGGATGAAGATCAAGTGTAATAGCAATTTTCTCTTGCCTGTCTTCCTGCGTGATATCATTAATTACATCGTTCAGAGTTTCGTTGATTCGGATGCGCTGCGGTACATCATCATCTTTGATATGCGCAAATTCAGATAACTGGCGAATACTGTCGTCAAGACGTTCAATTTGGCTTTCGATGGTTGATAACGAACGGTTTACGGCCTCATCATTAGAAAACTGCGTTTGTAAAAGTTGTAACCTCCCTGATATAATATTCAAAGGATTGAGAATAACATTGGCCACCGAATCGGAAAATTCAGCCAGTAAATTAAAGGAGGTTTTCATATCATCCCGCACCTCGGAGCCGACATCAGTTAATCCACCCTGCAACAGAAAATAAACAGGCACATCGGATATTTTTTGGATTGTCAAGGGCAGTTTTTGTGAATCATCGTAGATGCTGCTCACCATAAGTGTATCATTGGATTCAGGCTTATTGCGAATATAGTTCAATATTTTTTGGCCCTCGGATATATAATCAATCAATGAAGATCCATAATAATAATAATCACCCAATTGTAACCATTCCCGAGCCTTTTTATTTACATAATAGATATTTCCGTTAAAATCGATAATCACCGTAATATAATCGATATGATCAACCACATATTGAAGCAGTTCATTATGTTGGGAAGATTGCTTTACTTCTTCCACCATACGGTCATAGATATCGGTCAATACTCGTGGTAAACGTATGGGGACGGTATTGCTATCCACGGTTTCCACATTAAGTGCATTCAATTGCTTTACCCGGTCATTATTCTGTGCATCTAGCACTACCACGGTGTTATCAACGGTTTTTGGCAGTAGCGTTTCCCAGTCTTTATCCTTAAAAACTCCCTGGGAATCATTAATTAAAAGGATATCAACCCGTTCGTCGCTGAGTCTTTTGATAGCCTCAGTAACGATTTTCACCGATTTGATCTGATGTGGAACATGCTGAAATATGCCTTCCACCTGATTTTTTAAATAGGATTCTTTTGATAAGATCAGAATATTAAGGTTTCTGTTCATTGGCTTGGTTTTCTTTTTTAAGCTGTTGGATATACTCGAGCGCCTTCTGGATTCGCAACAAGACGGCCTGCCGGTTCAAAATATACATAAGTTCAAAAATTCCCGGACTGGCCGTAGAACCGGTTAAGGCTAATCGAATGGGATGAATAACTTTTGCGGCCGACACATTATTTTCCTCTGCAAATGCACGAATCAGATTTTCAAGTTCATTTACAGAATCGAAAACATCAGGCTCGGTTTGGGTTAATCGAAGATGCACTTTTTTGAGCAAATCTTCAAAGAGCTGCTTCATAAAATATTTTCGCACCCCTTTTTCTTCATAGGTATGCGGTTCTTTAAAAAATAAATTAAGCGATTGCTTTAACTCTGCTAAGGTTTTGCTTCTGATTTGCTGAAGTTTCACCAGCATCAGAAAGCGGTCGTCTGCCAGTTGGGAAAGGGGATAGCCCTGTTCAATCAACCAGTTTTCTATGATCCCGTAAAGCGCCTTGTCCGGGAGCTTAGCCACATATTTGCCATTCATCCAATACAGTTTCTGGTAGTCAAAAACTGCTGCCGATTTGTTGATTTGGTTAATATCAAAACGCTGTAATATTTCTGAACGATCCATGATCTCCGTATCATCACCTGTCGCCCATCCCAGCAAGCACAGATAGTTGAACATAGCCTCGGGCAAAATACCATTATCTCTGAATTCTCCAATGGCAGTGGCTCCGTGGCGTTTTGACAGACGTTTTTTATCCGGACCTAATATCATGGGCATATGCCCAAATTGCGGCTCAGGCCAATTCATAGCCTTATAGATGAGTATCTGTTTACTGGTATTATTCAGATGATCATCACCACGCAGCACGGTCGTAATGTTCATATTATAATCATCAACAACAACGGCAAGGTTATAAGTGGGCGTACCATCGGAACGTAATAATATAAAATCTTCGATTGTTTCATTATGTATAGTAATCTCACCATGTATCAAATCATTAAACTTTACCATGCCCTGGGGTGCTTTAAACCGGATGGCATAGGATTTTTCTTCGGCAATAAACTCTTTGAGACGGTCTGGGGATAGGTGACGGCATTTTCCGTCATATTTATACTCGTCTTCTTCCCTCGAAACACCTGTTCGACGTTGCTCAATTTCAACTTTGCTGCAAAAACACCTGTAAGCTTTGCCCCCATGCAGGAGTTGCTCCACTGTTTTAATGTGGGCATCTCGCTGATGAGACTGAAAAACAATTTCATTGTCCCACTCTAGGCCAAGCCATTGCAGCCCCTCAGTGATCTGCTGAACATTTTTTTCATTGGACCGTTTACGATCCGAATCCTCAATGCGCAACAAAAAACGGCCATGATTTTGCCTGGCATACAACCAGTTAAAGATAGCCGTACGGGCCCCGCCGACATGCAACAATCCGGTCGGACTGGGAGCAAAACGGACATTCTGCTGCAATTAATATCCTGTTTTTTTTGAGATTAACTATCATTTTGAAATGTATTCACCAAGTAAAAATATAAGCGTTATTGCTAATATTGGCAAAAATTTTTAGGGGAGAATTCTTTGTTCGTATTTCTGCCCAAAATAATGTATATTCTATAAGTACGATATGGAAAATACATAAGAAGCCGAATCGGTTTAATCCAAACTATGAATACATTACAATCGTTTCCCCGAACGTTACAATATTACAAATTTTGTGCTTATGGTTTTCTTAAAAATTTAAGACTTTTTGATATTTTCTTTATACTGTTTTTTAGAGAGGCCGGCCTTTCCTTTTTACAAATCGGATTTTTATATTCCATTCGTCAAATCACGATTAATATACTGGAAATACCCTCCGGTTTAATTGCGGATGCCATTGGCCGCAAACAGTCTCTGTTATTTTCAATGTTTGCCTACTTGTTTTCATTCATAATGTTTTACGTGGCTGAAATATATTTTTTATTTTCTGCGGCCATGATTCTGTTTGGGATTGGCGAAGCATTTCGCTCCGGTACGCATAAAGCCATGATACTGGAATATTTAAAACTAAATAATTTATTGAGTGTCAAAACCCGGTATTACGGCAGCACTCGTTCGTGGTCTCAATTCGGATCAGCCATCAGTTCGTTATTAGCCATGGTAGTTGTATTTAATACCGGCAGTTACCGACAACTCTTTATTTTTTCCGCTGTACCCTATCTACTGGATTTCGTTTTACTCAGCACTTACCCACGAGCCTTAAACGGAAAGCTAACCGATGGCAAGGAAGCATTGAACTTACGCATTCTTATCAATCGGTTTCGGCATACTTTTTTTGATTTTTCACGCATGATCCGAAACGGAGATGCCTTTCAATCTATTTTTAGTGCAGCCACTTATATTGCCCTGTATAAAACATTAAAAGATTATCTGCAACCCGTTCTGAAAGCCACCGCTTTATCTTTGCCGGTTTTGATGGCTTTGCAGAATGAGAAACGGGCCGCCATTCTGGTCGGTTTAATCTATTTCGCCATTTTTATCATTAACTCCATTGCCTCTCGTCATGCCTGGCGCCTGGAAACAAAATTCAGCAATTTAGGAAAAACAATTGACTGGGCATATCTCGTGGGAGTGCTCAGTGTCCTCGCAGCAGCGTTCTTTTTAATATTTAATTGGCAAATAGCCGCTTCGGTTATTTTTATCGGATTATACGTAATCCAAAACATCCGCCGTCCTTTGGTGGTCAGTTTTTTAAGCAGACATATATCTTCAAATGTGATGGCTTCCGGTTTATCGGCCGAATCTCAACTGGAAACTATCTTAATTGCCTTACTGGCACCTGTGGTCGGCTATCTGGTCGATCTACTGGGGCTTGGTGGCGGTATTGCAATAAGTGGCCTGTTCTTCTTAGCCATATATCCATTGGTGCGATTACAAAAATTAGAAGTTGTAAAGTAATATATCTAATTATCCAAATATAGCATATTCATTTATTTTTGATCGAAGGAAAATTGAAATTGTTTTTCCAGAATACGCATCATCTGCCTGGCATTCTTAACGGCTTGGCCCCTTGGATGGTTATTGAAAAAGAAGTAAGATTTATGAGTTTTTTTCATAATCTCACTAAGATGGTTCAGCCATTCTATCAATTCTTGCTCCCTATATTCATAATCATAGCGATCCGAACCTTTCCCTCGCCACCATTGGTTTTCATTACGACCATGGAATCGGATATATGCCGTATTCGTTGTAACAATATGTTGTGGTGGTAATAACCCCCGTAAGGGTGGTTCATCCACATTAACATAGCCAATGTCATGGTAACTTAATAAATCATAGATCTGGGGCTTAAGCCAGCTGTCATTGCGGAATTCAACAAAAAGTGGGATGTATTCCAAACCTTCTTTGATACGTCGCAAATAGGCCCGGTTTTTCTCATTATTATGGAAGGAATAAGGAAACTGAGCCAATATGCCATTCAATCGTTCGGCCTGGATTAATGGTTTAATAGATTCCTTCAGTTCTTGCAAAGCCTTTGTATCTTTATGCCGCATATGAGTAGTATCCTGATGGGCTTTGACAATAAACTCAAACTGCGGACCCGTTTTGCTTACCATCCCTTCGAAAACCCGCCTGGGCGGAACACGATAATACGTGGCATTAATTTCAACCGTATCAAAATATCGGCTGTAATAACTCAGACGCTCCGATTTAGGCCATTGCTGAGGATAAAATACCGTATTCCAATCATCATAACTGTAACCGGATGTACCTATTTTAAAGTCGATTTTCATGGCTTTTTTTATTATTATGGGATTGATTTATGAATAAATAAAATAATGAATTCTTACTTTTAATGAAAATCATGTCATGAAAAAAATTATAATTATCGGTGCTACATCCGGTATTGGTCAGGCCACAGCTGAAGAATTTTTAAAAAACGGTTACCAGGTTGGAGGCTGTGGTCGCAATGAAGCGCCATTAAAGGAAATGAAGCAAAAATGGGGGGCTCGATTTCATTATCAGATCGTTGATATCAAGCAGACAGAGGTTCTGCACGAAAAAATGGATCAGATTGTAAATCGGATGGATTCGGTTGATATGGTGCTGGTAGCCTCAAGTATCAGTAAGCGCAACCCGTCATTGGAATGGCAGAAAGAGAAAGATGTGCTGCAAACCAACATTATGGGTTACAGCAGAGTCTTATTATACTTTTTTGCATACTTCAAGAAACAAGGAAGCGGTCACATTGCAGGTATCACTTCCATAGCCAAATTATTCGGTAATCCAAATCCCGCCTATAATGCCAGCAAAGCATTTGAAGCTGTTTATCTGGACGGCTGGCGCAGCCTCTTAAAGCCATACAATATTCATGTTACCGAAATTATACCCGGGTTCGTGGATACTCCTTTAATCAGGAACCGACAAAATACGTTTTGGTTGGTGCCCGTGCGTAAAGCCGCCACACAAATTCGGAGGGGGCTGATCAAGAAAAAGCGAAAACTTTACATTTCCAAACGTTGGTATTTTGTATATTGTCTGATACGTTTAATCCCTGACCGTATTATCGAGTCGCTTATCCGAAAAAATGCAGATTAATTCAGTATTGATACTTATCCGGATTGAATAATGTTATTTGTAGTAATGATTACAATTTTTGTTAGAAACAGTCCCGGAAGTGAACCTGTCTGGTCTTAAAAAATCTATTTACATCCCCATTAAGGTTCAGTTCATTCATCTTACACCTAAAATTTAAACCATATTTGAAATTGCGCTTCAATTTTAGTATATATCAATTAATGAACTATGGATGAGAAAATATTAAGTGTAAGGTAAAAATGAGTAATGAAATCCAATTATGGCCATTTGCCGTTTACACCTTATCGGTGTTTTTAATAGTCGCAATCATGGTCATTCTTTCCCATTTTCTCGGTCAACGCCACAAAGAAAAAGAAACCGGAGAGGCTTATGAATCCGGCATTATGACGACAGGCACTGCCCGCCTCCGTATATCCCCGCAATTTTATGTCATCGCTATGTTTTTCTTAATCTTCGACCTTGAAGCGGTTTTTATCATTACCTGGGCCATCGCCTTTAAAGAAGTGGGTTGGGTTGGCTACCTGGGTATCCTGGTATTTATCGGTATTCTGCTGGTCGTTTTGCTTTACGAGTGGCGGATTGGCGCTTTGGATTATGCCGTGAGCGGAAAAAAAATTGTTAAAAAATTTAAACAGCTTAATAAAGAAGTGATTTAATATATGAAATGGTGGCTCAGTAAACCGCAAGAACCGACACATTCCATCGACGGTAACAGTTCATTTGAAGAGGTTGCCCGCCAAAATTTTGTATTCAGTCGTTTACAGGACCTGATTGCCTGGGGACGGAAAAATTCGATGTGGCCGTTCAATTTCGGCCTGTCTTGTTGTTATGTGGAAATGGCGACCAGTCTCACCAGTCGTTACGATATTTCCCGATTTGGTGCGGAAGTTATCCGAGGCACGCCCCGGGAAGCGGATGTTATGATTATAGCCGGTACAGTGTTTATTAAAATGGCCCCGATTATCAAAAGATTGTATGAGCAAATGATGGAACCCCGCTGGGTGATTTCCATGGGTTCGTGCTCCAATTCAGGAGGCATGTACGATATTTACAGCGTGGTGCAGGGTGTGGATAAATTTATGCCGGTCGATGTTTATGTGCCGGGATGTCCGCCCAGACCGGATGCTTTTATGGAAGGATTAACCCTGCTAAGGGACACTGTCGGCAAGGAAAAACGCCCCTTGTCCTGGGTTATTGGACCGCAAGGCGTTCAAAAACCGGACAAGACGCCGGTTAAGGACAGAAAAAAAGAAGAAAGGGAGAAGAAAACCGATTTACGCTCTCCCGATGAAATTTGATTTGATATAGATGCGATGGTATAATCAATGCGTTTTGCTGTTGATTATCCGATACGAATCGTGGCGACCAAATAAAGGCGAACAAAGGAAATCGAAACCGATCACTGATTGAACAACAAATCAACCATGGAAAAAGACACCAGTGTTTTAGAAGCATTAAACAAAACGTTTAATCGCTCCTTATTCCGGGAACAACCAACGCGTGACGGAATTTTAACCCTGTGGATTCCCAATGATCAAAATCTAAAAATACTTGATTTTCTTAAAAATAAAATCAACAAACCCTTTAAACTTCTTTATGATTTAACCGCTATTGACGAAAGAAACCGCATCAATCGCCAAAATCAACCGGACGCCGATTTTACGGTCGTCTATCATTTACTTTCCTTTCAGCGTAACGCCGATGTGCGCATCAAAGTTGCTTTAAAAGGCGACTACCCTTCCCTGCCCAGTATTACACAACTGTGGGCAAACGCCGACTGGTATGAGCGGGAAGTATTCGATATGTTCGGCATCACCTTTGATAATCATCCGCACATGCGCCGGATTCTTATGCCGCCCACCTGGGAAGGCTATCCACTGCGTAAAGAACATCCGGCTCGCGCCACGGAGATGGAACCATTCCGCATTCCGGAAGACAAACAGTTAAAAGAACAGGAAGCCCTGCAATTTAAACCCGAAGATTGGGGTCTTGAACGATACAGCGAACAATCGGATTTTATGTTTCTCAATTTGGGTCCACAGCATCCCGGTACCCACGGTGTTCTGCGCGTTATCTTACAACTGGACGGCGAAGAGATCCTCGACGTCATTCCCGATATCGGATACCACCACCGGGGCGCCGAAAAAATGGGCGAACGTCAATCCTGGCATACCTATATCCCCTACACCGACCGGGTCGATTATCTGGGAGGTGTGATGAACAATCTGCCTTATGTGATGGCGGTCGAGCAGTTAGCCGGCATCCAGGTCCCTTCCCGGGCGCAGGTTATTCGGGTTATGCTGTGTGAATTATTCCGCATCGAAAGCCATTTGGTTTGGTTCGGCACCTTTGCCCAGGATGTGGGTCAGCTATCCCCGGTTTTTTATGCATTTAATGATCGCGAATATATTTATGATATCATAGCCGCCATTTGCGGCGACCGTATGCATCCCAACTGGTTCCGAATAGGCGGCGTGGCGCAGGACTTACCGCGCGGATGGGATAAAATGATTCTGGATTTCACCCAAAAATTTCCAAAGCACCTCAAAGATTACGAGAAGATGGTCATCAAAAATCGGATTTTTAAAGGCCGCACCATAGGAATCGGAAGTTATACGCGGGAAGAAGCCATTGAATGGGGCGTCACCGGACCCGGATTACGGGCAACCGGCTTTGATTGGGATTTCCGCAAAAAACGGCCCTATTCCGGCTATGATCAATTTGAATTCGATATACCAACGGCTGAAAACGGCGATTCTTTTGATCGCGCTATTGTTCGGTTTGAGGAGATGCGCCAGAGCACCCGCATTATCGAACAGTGC
>WJIP01000312.1 GCA_014730185.1 Caldithrix sp.
CTCATGGGCGGTCGTCAATCGATCAACTTATTGAGGAAAAAGTATTTAATTCCCCTTCCGGCTGGACGTTAAATAACCTCTTTTGTTATCAGGATATAAAAAGAGTGAATTCATTGGGCAATCCCAAGTATATTAACTATAAAGGGGAAACGGTTAATTACTCTAGGTTTAACTATTCCACTTTTATCAAAAAAGATATTATATCCATTCGCGGTGCCATTCCTGATAACTATGGTTTATGGTTAACCGTTTTAAGTATTATAGGATTTATTGCAATGCTGTTATTCGATAAAAAAATTGCCTTTTATTTGTTAAAACGATCGATAGCTCGTAAACGAAATTCTTCGGAAAACATCACGCCGGATAACATAAGGGAGAATGATAAGCCCAGAATGAAAAACCTTCTTTATATGATTTTGGCGGTCTTGTTATTATTAGCCAGTGAAAATCTGTTAGTTTATCAAATGGTTGGTATTCTTGATATTAAATACTTAGAATTATTCCAGAAGGTGTATGATATTCTGTGGTGGCTGGTTCCGGCTTATTTTATTACCCGCATTATTGAATTTTATTTATGGTTGCCCCTGGAGCGAAAGAGTAAACAAGTTATCCCAGAAGTGGTTCGCAAAATGACGAATTTCGTTATTTTTCTATTGGCCATATTCGGTATTGTATCCTTTGTGTTTGGAAAAGCCCTGACCGGTCTGTTAGCTACAACCGGAATGACGGCCATGATTATTGGTTTAGCAGTTCAGATGAACATTTCGAATGTGTTCTCCGGTATCGCTCTTAATCTTGAACGTCCGTTCCGGGTTGGAGACTGGGTTAAAATCGCCACTTATGACGCCGGTAAAGTGACCGATATATCATGGCGTACGACCAAGTTACAGGATGTATCGGGACATAATTGGAATGTGCCCAATGCGTATGTGTCGGAATCCAATATCATAAATTATTCCTATCCCAACAATCAAATATTTCTATCGCATGCTATACCCATCGATTTAAAATATAAGCCTGATTTAATAAATAATCTTTTAATCGAAGCGGTAAGCAAGGTGGAAGAAGCCAATGAACCGGCAAGCCGATTGGATGGCTTTACCGAATATTGCGCAAACTATTTAGTTATTTATCAAACCGATGATTACGGCAAGAAAAATGAACTTAAAAAACAAGTCATTAAAAGCATTTGGGAACACTTATCAAATAACGGCATCACTCCTGCCATAAGGCGCGAAGAAATTATGTTGGTGGATAGCGGTAACCATCAAAAAGAAGAAAACATTCAAATAGATACCGAAGAACCGAAGAGAAAGAATCATAAATTTCTAAACAAATTTCTTAAGTAAAATAATCATTATTGCTCAACGATATTGAGCATCTCCTTTACGTTTTGGAACGCCATTCTTCAAATGCAGACGTAAAGGAGATGTTCAAAACCTGATTAAAATCTTTGTCCCACCTAAACCGACTAATACTCCTGCAATATAACGCACTGCTGCCCAAAATTAATGATAGTTCAAAATATATATTGTTTTCTATAGATTTATCATTTTTATTTCAATTTTCTGAGTTTAGGCTATTTGAACACACCCCTAAATCCTCCAATGGAAAGAAACTCCAGTTTCCCCTCTTGGGAGGGGATTAAGGGGTGGGTATAAAAATTTTTCTAATACAAAAATTCTATTTTTGAAAAGTATGCATCAAAATTTAAATAAAGATCGGATTTATTCGAAATTCATAGAAAAGAATCAATTGAATTGTATGAATACGCCTCACTTTTATCTGTTAAGTATCTCAAATAAATAAATCTATAAGGACATCATAAATTTACGGCGATTGCATGTCATCCGTCATATCGGCGAATTGTTCTACGGCATCGTCCTGTGCTCCCATTTCGCCAGTCTCATGTTGTCCATCTTTTACGATCAGGTCATTAAGTTTATTATTAATAAATGCTTTGGTGGGATCTATAACAAAACCAAGAACGACGCTTGTTAAAATCTTAAAAAAAGCAATGCCGGCCGAAAAGATTCCAATTACCGGAGCTATTGCAATATATACGTATTTAAAAATGACGATTACGGCAATGTTGGTTAACTTTTCCGACATCTTACTCGATTTTTTCATTTTCTTAAAAGACCATGCCAGTATAAGCAGGAAAAATATAAAAACCACCTGTCCCAAATAGAACCACCAGCTTTCGAACCATGGAGGCTTTATCTTAAATTCATAGACGGTTTGTTTACTGATTTCCCCTTCGGGATTGCGAGCGCGCACATGAAAACGATACTTACCCCAGTATAAGCCACGGAACTCGCTGAACGTTCGTTCAGACCATGGAGACCAATCTTGATCCAATCCTTCCATGTAGGTTTGAAACTCCAGGTTTTGGGCATATTGATAGTCATTAGCCGAATATGAGAAACGGAAGGAGTTATAATTATATGAAAAGACATGGTAGAGGTGCTCCAGCTGTTTCAATATCGGTATTCCCATTCTTCTGCGATAAAAAGCTCCCCCGAAAATGATCGAATCATTTTGAGTGCTTTGATAGCTTCGAATACTTGCCCTAAACGCTATAGGTTGTTTTTCCTCATCTATCTGAAGATCATCGATTAAGTCCGGAAGATCGATCATAGAAACGCCCTGCGCCGTAGCCATCCATAGCTGATTGTCCGCATCGCAATATACATCGAAAATATCGTTACTGGGCAGACCATTCGATTCACTAAAATGATACAACCGTTCGCCTTTGGTATTTATCACAAAACAGCCGCCTCTGGTTGTCCCCAAAGCATAATAGGATTTATTGATGGCCGTACCGCAAATCGCCTGGTATCCGTTGAAAGCGTCGTCGCCTGAAACAATACTCTTAAAATATTGATCGGATTTACCATTTCTCTTTTCAAACCGATCAACATCAAACAGTTGCAAATGGCCTCGGTCGCCGACGATCAATATTTTATTGTGCCGATAAGGAAGCAATACGAAGGATCGAATATATTTGCCCCCTGCAATCGGGACAAGACGATTGTCCTTTAGCACGGTCAATCCTCTTTGCCCATCTATAACATAAAGTCGACCATTAAAGGCAATAGCGCCATAGAAATGATCGTCCGTAGATATCATTTTAGCGGTACCATTATTGATTTGATAAATGGAGTTGTCGGTCAAAAACGCAACGCCGCCGTCATAGGCAATTGTTTTAAATATGGGGTCTTTTTTAAGATATGCATCCTCAGGTAAACTGTCCGATAAAGAAACATATTGCATTCTACCCCTTTGACCGACCCCTAAATAACCGAATTCGCCATTGCCCCCCACAAAAATGCGGTTACTGTCATTTTTAGCTAAGGAAAAAACGCCTGAATGGCCCGGTAAAGAAATACGTTTCCAGTAGGTTGCATCAAATTCTAATACCCCTTTCTCATTGCCAAAATACATCATACCCCGGTTATCCTGAACAATACCATTTATTTGATGGGGTTCATTATCGGAAGTGGGATAAAAATTTTGCACATCATTCTGCTGGTCGGCGTCCGGCTGATTTGTATAAGCTGCATAAGGCCAACTCATCAAAACAATGAGTAATACAAATAGCCGTCTAAAATATATGTTATTAATTTGGCATTGCATCAAAAAGTCCCATCCCCGCTTATTCGATAATTGAATTGTTTCTGGGTGCAGTTATTAACCCGATCAAAAGCTTTTATCTGCAAATTGAGCGTATCGCCTGGTACAAAATTGGTAAGCGGCATGCGGTATAGCTGCTCCCCTCTGTCATTAATGGAATAAGTCAATTTATTAATGCCGGTGTGATTATCCTCGGTCGATAAATAGATAAATGTATTCGGCGGCAATTCCAGCATTCGTTCGGACAGCGCCTGTTCATGTCCGTTAATTCGGGCGGTTATATCGATATTAGGTTTTTGGGCGTCGACAAAAAATTGCCGCGTCTTAACGGTTTCTTTATTATTGACATGATCAACGGCATAATACCTAAGTTTATGCCAGCCTGTATTCGTAAGGCGTATGGGTTCCTTATAAGAATGCCATGGGCGGTTATCAATTTGATAGTATATGGCTGCAACGCCGGATAAATTATCTTCTGTCCTTATTTTGATTGATGTTTGTGCGCCGATATATTGTTTATCGCCGTTCCGAAAATTAGGCCCTGTTATGTGCATTTCGGATACCGGCGCCGTTCCATCGGTGATAAACGTTCCTTTTTCTCTGGGCGAAACATTTGCAACCTGATCGATGCTGTAATACCGGATTGTATGGCTGGTTTCCATCGCCGGCGTTTGGATCGGGGTATGATACGGATGCCATTCGCCGCCATCCAGTTGATAATGAATTTCCTTTGCTTCATTGGCTTTATCCGAAGCAGACAATTTAATCCAAGCGTCGTCCGAAATAAACATACGCTGCTTATATTGGTGTTTAGCTCCTGAAAAAGCCAACCGTATCCGAGGCGAATCATTATCCACATTGAGCCGGATTGTCTTCTCCTTTTCCACATTACCAACCCGATCCACAGCATAATATTTAAGAGAATGGTAACCGTTTGTTAAGGCCTCTATTACCGAACCCGTTAACTGATGACGGTAAGGCCGGGCTTCATCATCATCAAAAGCATAATAAACCGTTTGGACGCCCGATAGATGATCTGTTGATTTTAAGACGATTTTTGATTTACCCGATACCGTCTTCCCGTAATGTTTACCATTCATGATCAACCGGGTAATAGGCGGCGATATATCGATCGTAAAATCCATATCGTTTACAGGCTCCTTATTGCCAACCCGATCAACCGAATAAAAGCGTAAATTATAGGATTGCTCCCTGGAAAATAAATTGAGTGGTTTGGTACATGGGATGAATTCAGAGCCGTTCAGGGAAAAGTAGGTGTGGTCGACGCCGGAGGTTACTTCCGTTTTGGGATCCGTTTGATGCAAATCAACGATTAAGCCTTTTCCATAGTAGGTGGTTTTCGAATTCGACCATTTCTGAGCATTGGAAAACGTAGCCTTGGTTTTGGGCGCAATCCCGTCGATGGGAATTTCAAACCGGTATTCCCGGCCAGCCATTTGTATGGTTAACTGATTAACGCCGTTCTTGTCAAAGTAGAGGGGTTTTTGGTCTTTGGTTTTGACGGAATTTAAATCAATAGTAAAAAAAGGCACCGACTCTTCGGGCCCGGTTGCCAGACGTAAATAAAACGGTAGCTCGGCGGCCCCGGTCATCATGGAATCTTTCCGAACAAACCATTTTTTGGAATGCTCGCGGGCCGGCGAAGCCGCAACCGGCGTCCGGGGCGAATTGTCTACCTGTATATTGAGCTGCTGGCTTTTTTCCGTGTTATGTACCCGGTCAATACTGAAAAATGTTAGACGATAGTTCCCTTCGTTTTCAAACAGGATAGGATTTTTATAGTTTAAACGGTTACCGTCGTTAACAGTATATCGAATCTCTTTAACCCCGGATTCCAAATCGGTTGAGGCTAACTTTATTTGTGTATCCGCATTGATAATCGACGTATCTTCTTTAGCGTAAACAGAACCTGCAAAATTGTAAGAGGTGGACGGCGGGGTGCTATCCACATAAAATTTTCGGCTCCATTGGCGCGATTGATTGCCAGCGCCATCCACCGCTTTATAATAAACACGAAACATGCCGGTTTTTTCCAACATTGCAAGCGGTTCGCTATAAACCGACCATGGGGCTTCGCCGACCCGAGTGTAAATTTTCGATAAACCGGTGCGGTTATCGTTTCCACTAATTTCGATACGCGTATCATCGGAAATAAAGGTTTCGTTCTTATCCTCGAAAACATGGCCGGCAAAACTCAGGTTTAACGCCGGCGGTATGGAATCGTAATAGAAGCGGTACGTTTGCACCTTTTCCCGGTTATTCACCTTATCTTCACTAAAAAACGACAAGCGATGTTCGCCGTCCGTTAAACCCTGGAGGGGAATACTGTCCTGATAAATATGTTTTTTAGCGCTATCAATTTGATAATAGGTGTGTTTAATTCCTGATAGATTATCCCTGCCAACCAAACACAAACGGCTGTCGGGAGCGAGTACTCTTTTTTGCGGGGCGTTATGGACGGCATAATCTGTGTTCGGCGGGCTTACGTCTACCGTAAAGGCTATGCGTTTAATTTCTTCTGTGTTACCGACATTATCAACGGCATAGTATTTGATTTCATACGAACCGTTTTGGTCAAAATTTAGCGTATCTCCTCTTAATTTTTTAAACGCCCTGCCTCCCATTGTATAATTAACTTGCTTAACACCGGCCAGATTATCTTGGCTTTTTAAAGTTAATTGGAACTTTTGGCCATAAAAAACAACCGTATCACTTTTAAACCGGGGAGCGCCGCTCAATGC
>WJIP01000313.1 GCA_014730185.1 Caldithrix sp.
GAGTTAATGGGATATTACCGGATTTCGAGCCAAAAGGAATACCTGGAAGATATAAAGATACGATTAAGACACTCATTCACTTTTTAATGTTGGAGGATAATAGTGCTAAAAAAATGGTTAATTGGACTGATTGTAGTCATGACGATGCTTTCGATCTCTCAGGCACAAAATCAAAAATTCACCATTAATTCCATAAAAATTGAAGGAAACGAAACGGCAGATGCCTCAATGATTCGATTAAATTCGGGTCTGAGCGCAGGCATCAAAATATCAGGTGAGGACTTACAAAAAGCCGTTAAAGATTTGTGGGCTCTGGGCATTTTTTCCGATATAAAAATTTATGTGACCAATCAAAACGTAGATGGTATCGACCTTAAAATTGTTGTGGAAGAATACCCAAAGCTAAATCAGATCAACATTAAAGGTTACGATGAATTATCCAAAGATGATATCGAAGACGAAATCAATTTGTATAGGGGTATGGTCATTTCGTCTACGAAGCTATTTAATATCAAAAAGAAATTGAAAGAAAAATACCAGGAAGAGGGTTTTTTACTGGCCAAAATACAATTAGATACGACTTATACACAACAAAACCGCGTGGATTTGGCGATCCAAATCAATGAGGGAGAGAAAGTCCAGGTTGAAGAAATCCGTTTTCATAATAACGAGCATTTTGATGATGATGATCTGCGGGGATCGATGGAGGAAATAAAAGAAGACCGCTGGTGGCGCGGAGCGGATTTTGACCCCGAAAAATTCGAAAAGGATAAAAAACAAATTGTTCAGTACATGAAGGAAAATGGTTTCCGGGATGCGGAAGTGATTCGGGACTCCTTATCCTACAGCCAGGATAAGTCTGATCTGTTTATCGATATCTGGGTTGAGGAAGGCAATAAATATTATTTTGGCGACATCAGTTTTGAGGGCAATACCATATTCAGTGATGAGGAACTGCAGGCGGCTTTGGATATTTCCCGGGGTGATGTGTACGATCAGAAAAAATATGACGAGGGTGTGCGGGATCGCATGCAAAAGCTGTATTATAATCAAGGTTACTTGTTTGCCAACATCCAGCCGTTTGAAATCCCTGTAAAACAAGATACTCTCGATATCAAATTTCAAATTACGGAAAATCATGTTGTTCATGTCAAAAAGATCCAAATCGTCGGAAATACAAAAACCAACGAGAAGGTTATCCGGCGGGAGTTTAAAATCCATCCCGGCGATGTCTTTAACAGTGCCAAACTGGAACGTTCTATCCGGGATGTAACCATACTGAATTACTTTTCAAAGGCCACACCCGATGTTCGTGTACCAACTGATGATGATAAACATGTTAATCTTGTTTTGGAGGTGGCTGAAAAATCAACTGATATGGCCAATATGTCAGCCGGATACAGTCAACGTGACGGATTTATAGGCAGCCTCGGATTAACGTTTAATAATTTTTCGCTGTCCCATCCGTTTTCGGGCGGCGATGGTCAACGATTCTCCATTGACTGGCAGTTTGGACGAATCTATCGTTCATTTTCAATCAGTTTTACCGAACCATGGCTTTTTAATACGCCCACATTGGGTGGATTTTCTGTTTTTAGTACGCGCACGGGTGGAGGCTTTTATCCCTGGGACCGAAAAGACCGAGGCGCTTCAATCCGTTTGGGACGGCGTTTTTACTGGCCTGACAATTATTTCCGCGGTGACTGGATATTCCGTTATGCCCAGACACAAATATCAAATATTACCGATCCGGATTTATTACGCAGGTACACACTTTACGGTCGGGAGGGATTGACCCGACAGTTGAGTGTTACTCAAATTATCAGCCGGGATAGCCGTAACAATCCGGAATTTCCCACACGTGGCTCGGTGCACTCATTAAGTACCGAAATTTCCGGAGGGCCGCTGGGCGGCAACCAGCATTTTTTTAAAGGCATCTTCAAAACGGATTGGTTTATTCCGTTGCCTTTTAACTTAGTTTTATACAGTCATAATAAGTATGGCATCATACAAACATTTGAAAAGAACGCTCTGTTACTTTACGGCGAATATTTTTACATGGGTGGCAGCGGTCTTGGTTTTGCAGAAGGTTTACGCGGTTACCCTGATGGAGAAGTGGGTCCGCAAAGTACACAGGGTAGCCCGCTTGGTGGTAAGGCAATGGCCAAGAATACCCTGGAATTACGTTTCCCAATCTCACCAAATCCCACCATATTCGGACTGGTTTTTGCCGAAGCCGGAAACTTATGGAGTGAAATCGGACAAATGAATCCATTTTCCTTAAGGCGATCCATGGGAGCCGGTGTGCGGCTGTTTATGCCGATGATCGGTATTATTGGTATAGATTTCGGTTATGGATTCGATGGTGATAAAGATGTGTATGGAATACGCAAACCAGGTGGATGGGAGGTCCATTTTCAATTTGGAAGATTTTAGGATTTTTTATATATTAAAAATTGTGTTAAATACGTATGACAGTTGAACAATGTTCAAAAAAGGACATGTAAGGAGGTTTCCTGTGAGAAGTATAAAATTGGTCACTACATTATTGGTGGTAATGGTTATGGCTGTTCCGGTTTTTGCTCAGAATTTTGCATATGTACAATCTCAAAAAATTTTACAAGAATATGATGAATATGTGGAAGTACAGAACCGATTAAGCCAAATTCGCGACGGCTATGATGCTGAATACCAGCAAATGGTTAAGGAATACAATAATATGCTTGATGAACTGGAGTCACAGAGTCTTTTACTGAGCCCGGAGAAAAAACAGGAAAAACGTCGCCAGGCCCAGCAGAAAGCCCTGCAAATTGAACAATTCCGTGCCGAAAAATTAGGTCCGGAAGGTGAACTTTATAAAAAAAGCGTAGAATTTACCCAGCCCATTATCGATAAAATTAACAAGCTTATAGAACGCATCGGTAAAGAAGAAGGTTACGATTTTATTTTTGATGCCTCCTCCGGTGCTCTGGTTCATGCCGATCCTAAATATGATATCACTGATTTAATCATAGACGAGCTCAACGAGCAAACCAATACCGGAACAACTTCAGGATCTAATTGATGAGTGTACTATGCGTTTATATGAAATTGCTGAATTATTGGATGGTGAGCTGCATGGTCCGAACGATTTAGAAATACAAGGTGTGTCCAAAATTGATGAAGCCGGTACGGGGGATATCTCATTCATCTCCAATCCCAAATACCGGAAATTTCTTTCGCAAACCAAGGCGAGCGCCGTCATACTCAATAAAAATTCAGAACCTACCGATTTACCCCACATATTTGTAGATGATGCTTATGTGGGGTTTGTGTTATTATTAAAAGCATTCAGTCCGAAAGCACATGATTATATAAGGGGGATATCCGAGCGTGCCGATGTGCATCATTCAACGCAGGTTGGTGAAAATGTACATATCGGTCCATTTACCTATATCGGTCCTGACGTTACGATAGGAAAAAATACCATTATATATCCCGGTTCGGTTATACTAAAGAAAGTGTCCATTGGCGAAAAATGTTTGATCTACCCCAACGTTTCCATTAGAGAAGAATGTGAAATCGGCAACCGGGTGATTATTCAAAACGGAGCCGTGGTGGGCAGCGACGGTTTCGGCTTTGCTCCCAAAGGTAAAGAATACATCAAAATTCCCCAGTTGGGTAAGGTAATCGTAGAAGATGATGTGGAAGTTGGTGCCAACGTTACCATCGATCGGGCTACCCTGGGGGCTACGATAATCAAAAAAGGAACCAAGCTGGATAATCTGGTTCAGATTGCCCATAACGTTGTCGTAGGTGAAAATTCGGTTGTGGCTGCTCAGAGCGGAATTGCCGGCAGCTCTAAAATCGGACAACACGCTGTTATTGGCGGTCAGGTAGGAGTTAGCGGACACATAACATTAGGTGATAATGTTACCGTTGCTGCTCAAAGCGGCATCAGTAAATCCGTTGAAGATGGTATGGTACTCTTTGGAACACCGGCCTTACCGCTCACAAGGCAAAAACGAATTGACGTGAGTTTGAGACATTTACCGGAATTGGTTAAGAAAATCAATCGTTTAGAAAAGGAACTGGAAGGCTTAAAAGAACGAGATGGGGAAGATAATACGTAGGAGTGCCGATGATAAAGAAGCAAAGAACCATAAAACAAGAAATATCCCTGGAAGGCCGGGGTCTTCATACTGGCAGCAAAACTAAATTGACATTTAAACCTGCCCCCGTAGGATATGGACGCCGTTTCGTAAGGATCGATATACAAGGGGAACCGGAAATTCCGGCGATTGTCGATTATGTGGTTCAGAACCAGAGCATAGACAGTTTGAGGGGAACAACGCTTAAGTTAAATGACGTGGAAGTGTTTACCGTAGAGCATGTGCTGGCATCCCTTGTCGGGCTGGAAATAGACAATGTACGCATTGAACTGAATGCCAACGAACCACCTATCGGTGACGGTTCCGCTATGCCCTTTGTTAATAAATTATTGGAAGTGGGTACGGAGGAACAGGATGCCGATAAAGAGTATGTAGTGATTGAAGAACCCCTCACCTATAATGATGAAAATCGGGGTATTGAATATGCCGCCCTGCCAACCGATGATTATCGCGTTACCGTAATGGTCGACTATAAAAATCCTGCTTTGGGCAGCCAGCATTCCGGTTTGTTCTCTATGGAAAAAGAATTTGTTTCAGAATTTGCCCCCGCCCGCACATTCTGTTTTCTGCATGAGGTGGAAACGCTGGCCGAACAGGGTCTTATTCAAGGTGGTGATCTGGATTCGGCCATTGTTATCGTGGACCGCCATTTGGAAGAGGATGATATTGACCGGCTTAAGGAAAAATTTGAGATTGATGAAAATGTGGAACTGGGAACCTCCGGTGTACTCAATAACAAATCGTTGCGCTTTAAAAATGAGCCCAGTCGGCATAAACTGTTGGATGTTCTAGGCGATCTGGCACTGGCCGGCGTGAACATTAAATCGCAAATTCTGGTGGCCCGGCCGGGACATCAAAGCAATATCGAATTTGCCAGACAAATCCGGAATTATTATAAAAAGCAGAAATTAACCCGAAAATATCAGCAAGTCAGTAAGAAAGATGTCATTTTTGATATCGAAGCTATCAAACGCATCCTTCCGCACCGTTTTCCGTTTTTGATGGTGGATAAGATTATTGAATTCGAACCGGGTAAACGAGCTGTGGGAATCAAAAATGTGACCAACAACGAGCAATTTTTTCAGGGACATTTTCCCCAAAAACCGGTGATGCCCGGAGTATTAATTGTGGAAGCAATGGCCCAGGTGGGCGGTATTCTGTTACTTAATGATCAGGAAGATGTGGATGATAAACTGGTCTATTTCATGTCCATCGATAACGTGCGTTTCCGTAAATTAGTGCAACCCGGAGATCAATTGGTTATGGAATTAACCATGCTTAAAAACCGACGTACCACCTTTAAAATGGCCGGTAAAACCTATGTGGCCGGTCAGTTGGTGTGCGAA
>WJIP01000314.1 GCA_014730185.1 Caldithrix sp.
GCAAAGTGTAATATCCTATATTCATTTTCCCCGTAAAGCAAGATTTAAGAATGCGGAATTAAAACTAAAAAAGAATTTGAAACAAATCGTATTTGATTTAGAAAAAATACTGGCGCGCGGATTATACCACACCGAAAAGATGGATGGCTTAAAAATAATCGCTAACTCAAATTTTACAAAAAAAATAATCGGCCAACAGTTCAAAATATCAGAAAGTCAAATAGAAGTTATATATCCTCCTGTGAATATTGAAGCCTTTTTCAACAGCACGCAAAAGAAAAAGCAGGTGGTGTCAATCGGTAGGTTTATGCCAGATAAACTACAATTACAACAAATTCAAATCTCAAAAAGCATACCATATCTTGATTTTCATTTGATTGGGTTTGTTTCAGACAGTAAGGAATCTCTTAAATATTTCGATGAATGTCGAAACTATATTGCAGAAAACAACTTAAAAAATGTTTATCTCCACCCAAATTATAAGTTTGGAAAAATGAAACAAATAATTTTCCAATCCAAATATTACTTACACATGTTGGAAGATGAACCATTCGGTATTACAACAGTACAGGCTATAGCGGCAGGATGTATACCCATAGTACCGAATTCCGGCGGACAAATCGAGATAGTACCAATCGAACAACTTAGATGGGATAACATTCAACAAATAGCAGACATTTTTAATAAAATTGAAAACACTAATATTGATCACTATAAAAAAGAGCTTCAATTCCATATAAAACAGTTTGGAAATGAGCAATTTAGCAAAAAGTTTTTAAAAATATTTGATTTGTTTGGCATCGATGATAAAGGCGGCAAATAATTATGGAAAGACCAATATTTATTTTAGGATGCACAAAATCAGGTACAACATTGCTGAGAAGTTTATTTGATGGCTATCCGGGATTATTTACCATCCCAACAGAAACCCATTTTTTTCAAAACATTAATCTTTGGGTAGATTATTATTTTAGGAGAACAAAACCCTCTAATATATCTTTCACTCAAATGAAAGAAAATTTGTTTAAATGGATTGAATATAGAAACCAAAAAGAGCATTTATTAAGTGATGGTTTCACTAAAGGAAGGTGGGATCTGAATGCATTCAGGAAATCACTTGAGAGTCAAAAAATATCAAATTATAAACAACTATCAGATTTATACGTAAAGGCACTGTATGCTAGTATCTACAAGAAGCAAATGCCAGCAAATTACGAGTTTATTGAAAAATCCGTTGAGAATGCCGAATTTGTTCTTGAGTGGAATACATTGTATCCCAGCGCTCGATTTATCCATATTGTCAGAAATCCATATTCTAATTTAGTTGCCTTACGTAAATATATAAGTAAACACAAATTCCCATTTTTAAAAAATGCTTTATATGCGATGCACAATTCTTATTACTATCTTTATAAAAACTCAAAGTGGATTAATGATTACAAAGTCGTCAAATATGAAGATTTAATTTCCGGACCAAAATTAGTAATGGAAGATATTAGTAATTTTTTGGAAATACCATTTAAACCAATACTTTTAGAACCAACGCTGTTAGGTAAAAAATGGCAGGGTAACAGTACTAGCGGTAAGAAATTCGTCGGTGTGTCGAGTGAAAATTTAAATCGTTGGAAAAATGAGATTACGAGTTTAGAAATAAACATGATCAACACGTGGTTCGATTTTATCCTAAAAGACTATCAATATGAAAGATTAACTCCAAAAAAATCTTTGATGGTACCGGAAAAAAATGAATTATTTAAACGTTATATTCAAAATCGCTTACTTTGGAGATTTTATAATTAGCAATTATTAGGGAAAAATATGCAAGAACCAAAAGTTAATTTATTAATAGTCGGCCCACCCCGCTCAGGAACCTCGTTAATTGCTGCAATGATAAGTAGACATTCTGATGCTGCGATTATCTTTGAACCAAAAAATATGGTATCTGATCGAATTCTTTCCAAGAAAATTGTAGGACAAAAATTATGTATCCCGAATCAAATCGAATTAAGAGATAAAAATACACTCAAAAAACGGATCTTGGTTAATCGTCTCTTAAATGTACCAGTGATAAAAATTATAGCCATAAAATACAAATATCCATTAGCAAACTTTTCCATTGAAGATCACTTAAGTCAAGGGAATAGTAAGATAATTGGTTTAATAAGAGATGGCAATGACGTAATTGGGTCTATTATGCGAAGAGGGGAGCAAACGTTTGCTGAAGCCTCTTATCGTTGGTCGAGAGCGATTGAAGTTATACATAATCTAATCAAAGATTATAATGATAAAGTTCTTTTAATGTCTTTTGAAAATATTGTACAAAACCCTGAGAAGTATTTAAAAACAATTACAGAATTCATTAACGTAAGTTATGAACCAGAAATGTTGGAGGGGTATAAATACACGCCCATTTATCACGATAGTAAAGGAATCGACAAAAATAAAGCTTACCGGTCTAAAAACGAAAAAATAGATTTCAACCTTGAAGACAAATTTCCAAAAACCATGAGAAAGTACCGTTATCTTAAAAAGCATTGTTGAGTTGTGGTGAAAAAGGACTGAAGAGGGAAAGGGTTGAAATTTGCTCGCACATTTTAAAGGCATCTTCAAAAATTCCATTATCTATAGTATCGGTAACTTTTCTTCCAAGCTGGTCGGATTTATTTTACTTCCGATATATACACAATATCTTACTGTCGAAGATTATGGTATCCTCGGCATTCTCGAAGTTTCCACGCAGCTACTCGTATCCATGTTCGGATTGGGGTTGTACTGGGCGTTTAACCGGTGGTACTGGGATAAAGAATACAGGCACAAACAAAACGTACTTTTCTTTTCCTCTTTTGTCTTTCTTGCTGGCGTATCGGCGGTCATGTTTTTAATCTTTGCCCCGTTTTCAGAACAATTATCCGTTGTTTTGTTTGAACATAACCGCTTTTCTTATCTGCTTAGGATTATGTTCATTGTTGCCGGGCTGGAAATTGTGGCTCGCATACCGTTAACCCTGTTAAAACTTCAGGAAAAACCCGTTCTTTATTCGGCGGCCAATATCTCTAAATTTGTCGTCAATTTATTGGTAACCATTTACTTCGTTGTTTATTTAAATCGCAAGCTGGAAGGCATTTATGAAGCCCAAATAATCGGCCACGCTGTGTATTTTCTATTACTATCCCCCTATATTTGGCGCAATCTTGAATTTAAATTTGATTTCACATTAATGAAAGAAATGCTTGTGTTTAGTTTACCGTTGGTGCTTTCAGCAACTTCCGGCATTGTGCTTTCTATCGCCGATCGCTATATATTGAAATTTTTGGGCGGTTTGTCCGAAGTAGGCATCTATTCCCTGGGATTTAAAATTGCTAACATCATTCAGGTTTTTATCATTCAATCCGTTATGCTAGCTCTTTCTCCAATGATATATAAAATGATGGATGATCCGAATAATAAACGGTTTTATTCTAAAAGTATGACTTATTTTGGTTATGGCATCATGTTTTTCGTGCTGGGATTATCCATGTTCGGAAAGGAGGCGGTGGAAATGTTAGCTCAAAAAAAAGAATTCTGGCCGGCTTATCAAATTATTCCGATTATTGCGTTTGCCAAATTTTTTGTTGCGTTGAAACACACAGCAGCCATTGGATTAAATATTATGAAAAAAACAAAGATACGGGCTTTCATCGGGATATTCATATCGGTTTTGAATATTGCTTTAAATGTCGTTTTCATTCCCCAATGGCAATCTATCGGGGCAAGCATTGCTTTAGTTATAGCGCACTTTGTATTCTTTGTCTTGGTTTTAAAGTATTCACAAAAGTATTATTTTATTCCATTTGAAATTCAAAAAATAACAAAGATGATCATAGTGGGCGTTCTCATTATTTCTGTTGCTTTTCTTGTAAACAATATGGAAATAACTATTCGGATATTGATTAAACTTATCTTATTTTGTTCGTTTCCGGTTCTTCTGTATCTATGGAATTTCTATGAAGATATTGAAGTGCAAAGAGTAAAGGAAGGGGCTAAAAAGATAATAAATCGGTTTAGCTTTTAGAATTAAATGACCGGTTGCCCGTAGAAAAGGGTCGCATTCCGTTATTCCATCAGATTCCGAAAAAATAATTCGATATTGATAATATTATGAATAAGGTAGGAATGATTTTTCCCGTTCAAATGCTCATACCAAATCGTTTTTACAAAATCATCATTAAACAGCTCTCTTTCTGCAAGTGTTCCGGAGAACAGGATACGTTCGATTTCTTCATTAACAACAGACCTGAAAAAATGTGCATTCGGACTTTCGTTTTTCACAAATCTCGATTTAATATTTTTACGATAGAACTTGAACAGCATTTGTAAGTTGTCGGGCCAGGATATAGGAACGCCGGCGCCCTCCCGGCGAATTTTGGCAAGCTCAGGCGTTTTAACGGTAATCATCTTTTTGAGTAAATACTCCCAATAACGGTATTCAAACGGCAGGGTGAAGGCAAATAAAGTTAGCTCTTTATCCTGCGACGGCGCCAATCGGCCGATTACTTTTCCGGCGTTCATACTGTTCAGATTATTCCAGCGTCGGCAATGTTGATACCAGGTAAAATAATCGAATGCAAATACCAAGGGGTAGTCGTTGAATGGATTCAAGTAGGTTAGAAA
>WJIP01000029.1 GCA_014730185.1 Caldithrix sp.
AGCTTCTAATTTTTTTAGATAATCGCCTTCACCCCGAATCAATAAATGCTGTTTTTCGGTAATCGCCTTTTTTGCCAAACCATCTGTCTGTTTACTCATTAAATAAGGGCTTAATTTTTGGGCATTGCCCATTGCGTTAAACAAGAAAATAATAATTATTAAATATCGCATGGCAGCATCTCCAATATGCTTTTAATGGTCAGACACCGGAATAAATTACATTTTATTTTTATCGGCATTATGTTGTAGAACTTGATGCAATCCTCATCTATTTCATGTAACAAAACGATGCTTCAAATGATCCCAAAGTTGATGGTAGGCTTGAGCCGCCTTTGACTGGTTATCATAATGCAGCAAAGGTTGTCGGGTTGCGCCCATCTTTTCCACAGCCGAGGAAAATGGGATCCAAATTGGCAGAAACGCATTTTCAGTTTCATCCTGTCCTTCCACTACTGCGCGGTGCAATTTTTTCCTCCGATCAACCATGGAAAAAAAAGCAACCAATTTCTTTAGGGAAATATGCTGCTTATTAAAAAAATTTTGCAATTGTTCCAGTGTTCTTAACGATAAGTAGGTGGGCACCACCGGTACAACCACAAAATCCACACCTCTGAATATGTTCTCCGATAAGAGGGTGATATTGGGCGGAGCATCAATAATCACATATTGATAATCCCGGCCAATATCAGCGATCAGTTCCCGAATACGTTTTTTGGAACGTTTGATACGGTCGAAATGTATGTCCAGTTTACGGTAGGAAATATGAGAAGGAAGAACAAACAGATCCTCAAAGTCTGATTCTCGTATAAAATGCGGGATATTGGATTTGCCCTTTGCCAGACTTTTGGAGTTGATTTTTTTACCCGGTTGGATGCGATAATAATAACTTGTCGATCCCTGGGGATCTAAATCCACCAACAGACATGGACCCTCTTGCGCGGCAGCCAGATAGGCCAGATTGACGGCCGTGGCTGTCTTCCCCACACCGCCTTTAATACTGTATAGGGCAAAGCTAATCATTCGTTTTCCCCAATTATGTTATAATTTAAATAACCTATTAAATTGTTTTTGATAGGATTTGTCCGAAAAATCTCTAAAAATAGAATGAAAAGCCGACCTCAAGGTTTTTTGTTCATGGTAGAGATGCTCCAGCAATCCGCCTATAATAGCCGCCGTATAATAAGAAGTTTTACTGCGATCGTGATGTTCATCCAAATATTTCTTTAAGAATGTCTGTTGCACACTATAATCGTTATATTTTCCCAGATAGTCCTGTAATTTTTTGACATGTTTGGATAGCGCATTCATTTCCTTTTGTGGAAACAGGGAGTAAAAAAATTCCATTAAATAACGCAGTTTTTTGCAATCGATGCGTAATTGATGAATATCCGCATCCGGTGTATCATCAGTAATGCGTTTGCCCATTTTAATTATTTTCCGGTAACTCTTATAAATCCGTTCCATGGCCAGTGTTTTACAAGGTTTGCCGGCATTTATGCCCAACTCCTCTACCGTATATTCTTTATTAACAAACTGTTCCCAAGTGGTCAAAATGTTTTGATATTCATCGGATTGCAGTAAGTGCATAACCCGTTGGTATTCCGCTTCCCGCTCTGCGGTTAACCGGCCAAATAAATGATCAATGTATGGCCTGAGATCAGGTACCAGCATACGGGCGAACTCTTTTTTGCTGAGCAAATACACATCAAGGTCGCGCAGACGATTACTGAGTTGCTGTAACTTCTTCAACTGGTCTTTAAAATGGCGGGTGAGCGGATCATTATAAAGACCCTTTACCTGACTCAGTCCTGCTCGCGTTCGACGCAACGAAACACGGAAATCGTGTAAAAACTCGGTATCGATATCCTCAATAATACCTTGCTTATTTTCCTTCATAATTTGAAGTAAAAATTGAAATATCCGACGCATAGCCTCAACAGACGGCAAATCATCGCTGAGGGACACATTAACTTTGGTTGAATACAAGCCCGGTTCCCGATCGCTGTTACGCAGGCGATAGGCGTACAAAGAAGAAGTTAACTGGTGCAGCCCCTGCGTTTTCAATTGATCGACAATCTGATCGCTTTCATCTTTGTAACCCTGCAAAGCATGAACTAAAATATAGGATTCAGGTAAGGCGGTTATATTCATTTTAGGTTGAAACCTATGGATGGATAAGCGTGTAACGGTTTTACCCAGTTCATTAAGAACCACGATTGTTTTAACACGCACATCATCCACAACGATATCCAGAAGAGCACGTTCTTCTAAAATTGACCAGAGCTGTTGTTTCAGTTTTCCATCCGGTAAATCCCATACATATCGAATATCCTTCTGAATAGATTGACGGATATCAAACTTTGAATTATCTAAAGATACAAGTGCTAAATGATGGTGTATGCGTTTTAGAATAAGATTACGGTTATAAAGGCGCCAGTCGAATGTATCGGACAATTTCCACGTTTCTTGTCGTTCTTCGCCACCACGTATAATAAAATATTTTTTCAACTGATTAACATGTTGATCGATCGTTTGAGCATCGTTTACCTGAAAACCGGCAATAGTATACATTCGTGATTCCTAAAAACGTTGCAACTGCAATTTAGCAAAACCGGCGGCACCTAATACGACAGCGTAATCTCCTAATATGGCCGGTTTAATATCCACACTGGCAAAGGGAATTGTATGCTTATTTACCGCTTCTGTAATTTTGGGCATTAAAACATCTTCCATAGCCTCGATCATGCCTCCGCCTAAAACAATCATTTGCGGATTAAGCAGGTTAACCACATTTGCCAGGGCCAGACCCAAGTAATCCACAGCCCTCTGCATAATTTGTTTAACCAGGGCATCGTCAGAATCATAACCCTGCTTGATGACTTTGCTTTTTAGTACCGGCGATTTTTTGCCATCAGAAGCCGGTTTAATCGTACTCGTCTGACCCTTCTGTATTGCTTCATCAATGGCCTGGCTGATAGCCCATTTTGCTGAGAACGTTTCCAAACAGCCTTGATTGCCGCAGCCACAGGTTTGTCCATCCTTTTCCAATATCAGATGGCCAATTTCACCTGCTGTAAATGTGTTTCCGTATACGGGTTTTCCGTGTATAATGATACCGCCACCGATCCCCGTGCCCCAGAAAACCCCTACTACATTATCCACATTTTTGGCCACGCCAAACTGCTGTTCACCCAGTATGCCCAAATTAACATCATTATCAACAAACACCGGCCGGGAGAAGGATTTTTCCAGGATGGTTTTGAGAGGCAAATCTTTCCAGCCCAGATTTGCAGCAAACTGCACATGGCCTTTAAAAATATCCGTTGTGCCCGGTACGCCGATACCAATGGCACTTATTTTTTTAAGTTTTACATTGCTGGCTTCAATTGACTGGTTAACAGCAGCTTCTACCTGTTTAATTACTTCATCGTTGGATGCACCGTATGGTGTTTTTAATTTGGCTTTACCCAACAATTTGTAATTATCATCAAGTTTGTAGACTGTTGCCAAAATTTTTGTTCCGCCAACATCGACACCCACATATATATTCTTTCCCATCCTAACCCCATTGTAAACAAATTCTTGCTATTTATCCTTTTCCTTGAAATAGTCTTGTAAATATCTGTGAAAATCAAATTGAGCTCTTACCCGTGGTTTACCATCCGGCTTTATCATCGCATTTTTTCTCTGGTCTCGTAAAGAACGTGCTTTAATATTATCTTTAAGCTGGAAATTAAAAAAAGCTTTCAGCTGCTTTTTTATCTTCGGACTATAAATAGGAGTCGCTACTTCTACCCGGTTATCCAGGTTGCGGATCATCCAATCGGCTGAAGAAATAAAGTACAGGGGTCTACCCTTATTGGCAAAGATAAAAATTCGCGAATGCTCCAGATATTTATCGACGATACTAATCGCTTCAATATTATCACTGATCCCTGGAATTCCCGGTACCAATGAACAAATACTTCGGGCAATAATTTTAATCTTAACGCCTTTTTGACTGGCCTGGTACAATTTATTAATCATTGACCGATCTACTAGACTGTTAATTTTTATTTGGATATATGCTTTTTCACCGCTCTGGGCATTCTTTATTTCATTGTTAATCAGTTTATAAAATTTTTGCCTCATGTAAAATGGTGCAACCACAAGGTGATTATAGGTGCCCACCTTATAATTGGTCTCAAAAAAATCAAAAACACGTTTGACTTCTCGCGTAATACGTTGATCCGCCGTTAAAAGATTATGGTCACTATACAATTTAGCCGTCGATTCGTTATAATTGCCGGTGCCGATGGAAGCAACATACGTAACCTGGTGTTCTCCAGTTTTACGGGTAATCAGACATAATTTGGCATGAACCTTTAAACCCGGCACCCCGTCAATGACATGCGCGCCGACCTCCCTCAATTGTTGCGTCCAATAAATGTTGGCTTCTTCATCAAAGCGGGCTTGCAGTTCCATAACCACTTTTACGGTTTTACCGTTTTTGACGGCATTAATCAAGGTATTGATCACATTGGAATTTTTGGCCACCCGATAAAGCGTCATTTGAATGGAGGTTACTTCAGGATCAATGGCAGCTTCGCGTAATAAATCTGTAATATATCTAAAAGACTGATAAGGGAAATGAAGCAAAATATCTTGTTGTCTGATGGCTTCCAGAATACTTACGTGGCGTTCAATTTCCGTCGTTTCAATGGGCTCAACGTCTTCATAACGTAGTGATTTCCGGCCTACCGTTGGGAAGTTGATAAAATCTCGGGCATTGTGATAGCGTCCGCCGGGGATTATGTTTTCAAAGCTCTGCAAATGATTTCGTTCAAGTATCAAATCCAGTAAATCTTTCGGCATATGGGCATCATAGACAAACCTCACCGGCTGGCCGGTCTGCCGCTGTTTAATGCTCTTGGAAATCTTTTCAAAAAAACTCTTGGTCACATCATCTTTTATGTCAATTTCAGCATCACGCGTTAGTTTAATAGTGTAAGCATCAATCTGATCATAATCGAAAATATTAAAGATGTCTTTCAAACCGCAACGGATGACATCATCCAACATTATTATGTAAATATTTTCATCTTTTTGGGGCAATACAATGAAGCGGGGCAAAACGTCCACAGGAATTTCAATTAAAGCAAATTTTTTGTCTTCAGGCTCAAACTTTTTGGATAATCGAATAGCCAGATAAATAATCTGATTTTTCAGATAGGGAAACTCCGGAAGCGAATCAATCATAATGGGAACTAACCTGGGCCGCACTTCCATTTCAAAATAGTCATCGACAAATTCGGACTGTTCAGTGTCCAGATTATTTTCATTAATGATATAAATACCCTCGTTTTCCAGCTCATCGACAACCTGCTCGAATGTAGCATCAAAATCTTTTCTTTGTTTTAAAACGATGGAATGAATTTCTTCCAGAATTTTATTCGGGGAACCGCCGATAGCGGATCGGGCTTTAACGCCGGCCTGCACCATCCGTTTTAAACTGCCTACCCTTACTC
>WJIP01000315.1 GCA_014730185.1 Caldithrix sp.
GTATCGTATTTTCAGCAAACATTTTTTACCGGAATATTTTAACACAACATACGAGCTGGAAAGAGCCGTAGTTACCGCGCAAGTGCAAAATGACAGCAGCAGTTTTCTTAAGCCGCAGACCAAACGTGATCAACTTAAGAAAGTTAATGAGCAATTACGGGGTATTGTTATAGGAGCCGATTTTAATTTATTCAATTATTTGATATTCGGCGCCGAATACCAGCATATGAGCCGTAAAAACCTGACCCTGAAAACCTTTCGCTCCACGCTGGACTTAAATACGAATTTCGTACCTAAAATTATTCGGGCGGGTGCTTATTACTTTCAAAACAACGCCGATGATCTGTTTCGTAAAACCGAAGGAACTATTCTGGGTTACCGCATAGAATACGCAATCAGCGGGGGCGCTTCTTTACTTCTTGATTTTCGCCAAGCCTTCCGTGATCTTAATGGCGATGGTGAAATATCTGGAAACAATGAAACGATTAAAACGACCAACATACAAACGGTCATTCGTTTTTAATGGCGGTATACAAAAAACACTTTTAACATCATTGAACAGTTGAATACTTAGATTATCAAAAACGTCTCATACATTTCCAGGTCATAATTAAGTGGATACTATGTTTTATCTACAGCACTAGAATGGGGTTGTGGCAGCGATCTATCGAAGGGTTTTAGTGCATAATGGATGGCATAGATCCAAAGGTAGCTAATAACTGTGCCATACAAAGCTCCTGCCAAAACATCAAAGGGATAGTGCACTCCTACTGCCACACGGGAATAAGCCACCATTGCAGCCAGAAACCAAAATATAACCTGATAACGTCGATAGAAATAAGCAAAAACAGAAGCCACAGCAAAAAAATTAGCAGCATGCGCAGACGGCATCGAAAGCGAGGATTTTTTTCCCATCAGTAAATGGGCTCCCTCAACCACATTGCATGGCCGTATACGATTAAAAAAAGGTTTTAAATAGTGATGGATTGTACTGTCGGTGACGGCTACAGCCAAGATAGCTATCAGTAAAGCAAATCGCCCTCTGGCTCCCCCTTTCCATCCGAGTCCCACAATCAAAATAATCCAAACCGGATACCAGGTATGTTTATCAGTGATAACAGGCATTAGCCAGTCAAATACGGTATTTGCCAACATGGCATTAAAGAATAAAAAAAGCTGTGTATCAATATAGTTCAGGAATTCAATCATTTTTATATTTTTGGTGATATCCGTTTCACAAAAAAAGGCATTCCGTAACCGAAATGCCTTTTCGTGCTGGAGGCGGGATTTGAACCCGCACGCCCGCTTGGGCACTACCCCCTCAAGATAGCGTGTCTGCCGGTTCCACCACTCCAGCTAAAACCTTTGACTACTGTTGTTCGCCCGGCTGTTGCTGTTGATTTTCAATCGGTGCTACGGGTAAATTGGGAGCCGGTGCCTGTTGTTGTTCTTCCATGCGTTCCTGAATCAAACTTTGCCGGGCTTGTTCGGTGTTTGATTTATAAATCACACCGAGGAACAAGGCCAATACCATATAAGCAGCCGCAATCCATGCCGTTGATTTACTGAGAAAATCAGCGGCTCCGCGCCCACCAAAGAGAGCACCGCCGCCACCACCGGCACCGCCGCCAATAGCGCCGGCTAATCCTTTACCTTTGCCCGCCTGCATCAAAATCACCACAACCATAATAATGCTAAGCAAAACAAACAAAACAATCAAAAATGTATACATAGTTCACCTGTTAATATTTCAATTTTACATAATCTTTTAATATAATGAATAATCGATATTTGATCAACTTATTTATGCCCGGTTTAAGCGCTCCGCTATACGGATAATTTCTGCGAAAGAATCCGCCTTCAAACAAGCTCCACCAACAAGGGCTCCATCGATATCATCCTGGCCCAAAAGCTCTTCAGCATTTTCCGGCTTCACACTTCCGCCATACTGCAATACCAGTTTTTTTGACATTTCAGTATTAAATATATCGGCAATAAGGTTTCTTATAGCCGCATGAACTTCCTGCGCCTGCTCTGGTGTGGCCGTTTTCCCGGTACCTATGGCCCAAACCGGTTCGTACGCTACAATAACATCCTGCATTTGTGCATCTGTTAATCCACCTAATGCCCCCTTCACTTGCCGGCTCACCACATTCATGGTTTCATTATTCTCTCTCTGTTCCAACGTTTCACCCACACATACAATAGCTTTAAGTCCGCTGTCCAGAGCTGTTAATAAGCGTTTGTTTACAGTCTCATCGGTTTCGCCAAAATATTGCCGACGTTCGGAATGTCCGATAATAACATAAGAAGCTCCGGCGCTTTTAAGCATTTCCGCACTAATTTCACCCGTATAGGCACCTTCCTTTTCCCAGAATACATTTTGTCCTCCGAGATCAATGGAAGTATTTTTGACCACTTCATTTACCACAGACAATGCTGTGAAGGGCGGACACATAATAACTGCCGTATGATTAATGCCGGTGGTTTTTATCTTTATCTGATTGGCCAACTGCAAGGCATCTGAGTTGGACTTATTCATCTTCCAGTTACCGGCTATAACAATTTTTCGATCCATTGTTCTGGCTCCATTCTTAAATTAGACATCGGTTAAGGCAGCAATACCCGGCAATTCTTTACCTTCAAGAAATTCCAGTGATGCGCCGCCACCGGTTGATATATGACTAAACTGATCTTCCATTCCAAATTGACTGACAGCAGCCGCCGAATCGCCTCCACCGATAATGCTGATCGCACCATTACGAGTTGCCTCGGCAATAACTTTAGCTACCTCTTTTGTTCCGTTAGCAAAGTTACTCATCTCAAAAACACCAACCGGCCCGTTCCAAACAATGGTTTTGGCCTTTTTTATCTGGTTGGCAAAAAGGGTCATGGTTTTGGGTCCGATATCCATGCCCATGAAATCAGCCGGAATTTCTTCCACATTAACAAATTTACTCATGGCATCATTTTTAAATTCCGTAGCCACTTTGACATCTTCCGCCAGAATAAAATTCATGTTCTTGGCCGATACTTCATCAAGGATTTCCTTTGCCAATTCAATTTTATCCGTTTCCAAAAGCGATTGACCAATCTCAAAGCCTTTCGCCTTCAGAAAAGTATAGGCCATACCTCCGCCGATGATTAACGTATCTACTTTCTCAATAAGATTTTTGATCACATCAATTTTTCCGGAAATTTTAGCGCCTCCCAGGATGGCGACAAATGGACGCTTGGGGTTTTCAATGGCTTTACCCAGATATTGTAGTTCCTTATCAATCAGGTAACCACCGGCTGCTTTATCGAAATATTGGGTCACACCTTCGGTAGATGCATGCGCCCGATGCGCTGTGCCGAAGGCATCATTGACATAGAGGTCAGCACCCTTAGCTAGTTGTTTTGCGAACTCCGGATCATTATTTTTTTCTTCTTTATGGAAGCGTAAATTTTCTAACAGTAAAATTTCGCCGGGATTCAATTGTTCTTTTAAACGATCTACTTCCGCTCCCACACAATCCGGCGCCATTATGACTTTTGTGTTTAATAACTGTTCCAGGCGGTCAGCTACCGGTTTAAGGCGCAGTTTCTCGTCCGCATTGCCTTTGGGACGCCCCAGATGGCTGCATAAGATAGCGCTTCCACCGTCCTTTAACACTTTTTCTATGGTGGGAAGAGAAGCCACTATTCGACGGTCATCGCTTATTTGTTGTTCTTCATCCAGGGGTACGTTAAAATCACAGCGAATTAAAACTTTTTTATCCTTTAATTGCAACTGATCAATGGTTAATTTTGCCATATCAGGCTCCTTTAAAGTTGTAATTGATCTGAATGAACAAATCGTTTCGAAACTTAATCTTCCGTTTACACTCTTGAGTAATAACCAATATTAAATATAGAAATACTAATAAAACCAGATTATTGGCCAACGATCTGCTGTCCACATATTTATGAATGCAGAAACCGATCTAAACGAAAAGAGGTTATCGATAATGATAACCCCTTTGTCCAAATACTATTTTGGGTTTACAGCTCGGCAACCCGTTTAACCAAATCAACAGTACGCATAGAATATCCCCATTCATTATCGTACCAGGACAGAACCTTTACAAAATTGCCATCCATCACTGTCGTAGTTAAACTGTCAAAAATGCTTGAGTAAGGATTACCAACAATATCCGTAGATACAATGGGATCTTCGCAATATTGCAAAATGCCCTTTAAGCTGCCTTCTGCCGCTTCTTTCATAGCATTGTTTATAGCTTCAGCTGTGGCATCTTTATTGAGCTCTACCACCAGATCAACCAGAGAACCATCACTCGTTGGTACACGTATTGCCATTCCATCCAGTTTTCCCTGTAAGTCCGGGATAACCTTTCCAACGGCTTTTGCAGCTCCTGTGGTTGTTGGAATGATATTGGCTGCCGCGGCCCGGGCTCTGCGTAAATCTTTATGCGGTAAATCCAGAATCTGTTGATCGTTGGTGTAAGAATGCACTGTGGTCATCAATCCACGTTTAATACCAAATTGTTCATGCAGTACCTTAGCTACCGGCGCCAGGCAATTTGTAGTGCAGGAAGCGTTGGATACAATTTTATCACTGCTTTTCAGTGTATCGTCGTTTACGCCTAATACAACAGTGTTGTCAATTTCGTCTTTGGCAGGTACAGTTAGTATTACTTTCCGGGCTCCTGCATTAAGATGGTTTTCAATCTGGGCTCTCTTTCGGAACACACCGGTGGATTCAACAACAACATCCACTTGGAGATCGCCCCATGGTAAATTAGCCGGATCTTTCTCCGCTAACACCTTCACTTTGTCGTTGCCAACGACCATAAATTCGCCTTCTGCACTAACCGGCTTTGGGTATCGACCATGTACCGAATCGTATTTTAAGAGGTGGGCCAATGTCTTAGCATCCGTTAAATCATTGATGGCTACCACTTCCATATCATCAAACTGTTCCTGAATTCCCTTAAATACCAATCTTCCAATTCTTCCAAATCCGTTTATAGCTACACGTGTGCTCATTTCAATACTCCTTATTAAGTTTTATAGGTCTTTAATACTCGTTCTCATGGATTTTTGAACCTAAAAAAAGAACCTCAGTGAGTCAAGTAAAAAGGGATTTATTTGTTACATTGTTCACTAACCATTTGCCATAAACACATATTATTTGATCCGATTTCTGCTAACCCCTATATTCTGTAAAAATAATTCATTTCGTAACTTTTAATTCTTATGTCAACACTTCTAATCAAAAATGTTTTAATGGTCACAATGAATCCCCAAAACGATATCGTTCAGGGAGATTTATTAATAAAAGACCGGCACATCGCCGACATTGGAACAGATATCACCGTTGAGGCTGACGCCATCTTTGACGCCTCACAGCTTATTGCACTGCCCGGTTTTATTCAGACACATGTTCATCTTTGTCAGGCATTATTTCGCAATACAGCGGATGATTTATCACTGCTGGACTGGCTGTCCAAAAAAATTTGGCCAATGGAGGCCAAACATACGGAACATTCCACTCGCATCAGTGCACGTCTGGGATTAGCTGAATTAATGACCTCCGGTACTACAACTATCATGGATTTCGGAAGTGTTCATTATCAGGATATCATATTCCAGGAGATTGCCGCCGCCGGTATGCGGGCGGTTTCCGGCAAAACCATGATGAACTACGGCAATTGCCCGGAAAACTTAAAAGAATCCACCCAAAAAAGTATTGATGACAGCATTCAATTGATGAAAAAATGGAACGGATATGATAATGGTCGTATCCATTATGCCTTAACCCCCCGATTTGTTTTGTCCAACAGCGATGATTTGTTGCAGGAGGTCGGTCGTTTAGCTAACGATTACGGTGTTATTATCCATACGCATGCTTCTGAAAATAAACATGAAGTGGATGCTGTAATTCGACGATATAATCGTCGAAATATAGAAATATTTGATGATTTTGGATTAACGGATAACCATTTATGCCTGGCTCATTGTGTTTGGACCGATGAAAACGAGCGACGTATACTGCATGAAAAAAATATTCATGTATTGCATTGTCCATCGGCTAATCTGAAATTGGGTTCCGGAATCGCTCCTATTCCCGCTTATTTAGATGCCGGTGTTAATGTGTCGCTTGGAGCGGATGGTCCTCCTTGCAATAACCAAATGAATATATTCAGAGAGATGTATTTGGCATCATTGATACAAAAACCAATTCATGGGCCGCAGGCCATGTCAGCAGCAGATGTTCTCAGAATGGCGACCATAAACGGAGCACGTGCTCTGGGTCTCGAAAAATTTATCGGCAGTTTAGAAATTGGTAAAATAGCCGATATTACTTTTTTGGATCAAAATACCTTGCACAGTATACCGGGTGGTAATATCTTGTCAAAAATTGTATATTCCATTAATGCCGCTGATGTTCAGAGGGTTATGATCGATGGACGCTGGGTTAAAACAGAGCAGCAATTGCACTCCTTGGATGAACAGGAAGTTATGGATGCGGCAAAACGGGAAATCAAAAGGTTTAGTGATATATAAGAGTTTTTTTACATGTATTTATAATTAAGGTATCATATTCTCTAACATTCGAAATATATACAGGGGATAGATTATGAAAAGATTGCAAATCATGATCAGCACGATGCTAATCGGTCTATTAATAATAGTGAGTGCATGCAGCTGGGGTAAAAAGGAAACAGACCGATTCGAATTATCCGATATGGAATTATTGGAAATGGGTAACAATCAGTTAGAAGCCGGGGATTACAAAAAGGCCATTGAGTCCTATCAAACACTAATGACAATGCATCCCACTTCGGATTTGCATATTGATGCCCGGATGCGCATGGCCGAAGCCTATGGTAAAATGGACGAATTTGAAAGACAGATGGATATTTTACTGCAAACTTTAAAAGAAAATATCATTCCCGGACGTGTGCCCGAAATCTATATCCAGATTGGTCAATTTTATGAAAGAGCAGCCAATTTTAATCCGGGTACTATTACTTCGGATACGGCCGACTATAAAGAAGCGATTAAATATTATGAGCTGGCCACCAATTACACAGATAGTGATGATAAAATGGCTAAATCCGAAGCGCTTTTTCGCCGGGCCCTGGTAGAAAGTAAAATAGGTGAAGTGAACAAAGCCATAAAACATTATGAAATGATCACTCAACAATATCCTCAGCAGCCTTACAGTTTGCTGGCTCAGGTCAAATTGCAGAATCCTCAGAATCCCCGTATGTTATCCATACATCCTGATTCCTTGGAAAATTACCGGTCCATGATGGGGGCAGAAACCTTGCCCACGGAAACGACGAAGGATGAAAGTGAAGATGAATCGTTTGATCCCCATCGTCAGGAACTGGGTGATGAAACGGATAAAAGCGTGGAAGAATCCGTGATGGAATCCACAATAACGGATACCTTAGAGAACAAAGAATGATCATTGCCATTGGCACAAAAAACAAAGCCAAATTATCCGCTTGCTATGCAGCTATCAACGACTTACAAACCCGGTTTAACTGGCAAAACGGACCCTTAGAATACTCTGAATATGCTGCACCCTCATCCGTGGATGATATGCCGTTGACATTGAAAGATTTAATGAATGGAGCCCGGAATCGGGCTCTTTTTGTTTTTGATCGGATGGATTCAAATACAAAGGTGCCTGTGTACAGTATTGGTATGGAAGGCGGGGTACATCAAATTAAATTTGATAATGAGCAACCGCCTCATACCTTTCTGCAGAGCTGGGTTTATGTCTATAACGGTACAACAGGTTTCTTTGGAGCTTCCCCCCTGCTGCCTATACCCGATCAAATCAGTAATTCGTTATATCTTGAAAAAAAAGAATTATCCGAAGTGATTGACCGTTTGAGCGGCAAAGAGGACGTGCGTTCCAACGAGGGAACCTTTGGTATTCTTACCCGCAATTTGTTAACCCGTGCCGATTCTTTTAAAATGGCTGTTATAAACGCCTTTGTGCCTTTTTTTAATCATTCATTTTATTCAAACGGAGTCCATCTTGATCATCGATAAGGAAATCATACGGAATATGCCCAAAACGGATTTGCATTGTCATCTGGATGGCAGTATGCGCATTTCCACCATACTGGATCTGGCCCGCCAGCAAAACGTGGCGTTGCCCTCCGCTGACGCCGATGAGCTGCAGCGTATTCTGCAACCCGGTTTGGAATGTAACAGCTTGGTTGAATATCTAAAGCCCTTCGATATTACCTTATCGGTGTTACAGGATAGCGAGGCCCTTTACCGGGCCGCCTATGAACTGGCCGAAGATGCCGCCTTTGAAAATCTCTGGTATGTTGAAGTACGGTATTCTCCGGTTTTGCATACAAAAAAAGGCATGGATTTAACCGAAATCGTCGATGCCGTAATTGCCGGTCTCAAAAAGGCTGAATCTCAATATCAAATTAAAACCGGTATCATTATATGCGGTATGCGAAACATTAATCCGGAGACATCCATCCAGCTTGCCGAGCTGGCTACCGCTTACAAAAAGAAAGGCGTTGTCGCCTTTGATTTGGCCGGCGCCGAGGAAAATTATCCGGCCAAGCACCACCGGGAAGCTTTTTATGTTATTCTGAACAATAATATTAATTGCACCGCTCACGCCGGTGAAGCTTTCGGGCCGCAAAGCGTGCATCAGGCTATCCATTATTGCGGAGCCCACCGAATCGGTCACGGCACCCGTCTGAGGGAAGATACGGATCTTTTAGATTATGTGAACGACCACCGCATCCCTCTGGAAATCTGTCTGACCAGCAATATACAAACCAAGGCTGCGCTCACCTTTCAAACACATCCCCTTAAATTTTATTATGATTATGGACTGCGCGTTACGATCAACACCGACAACCGCCTGATCAGTGACACGACAGTTACCGATGAATTGCATCTGGCGGCCCGTTATGCCGACTGGAATATCGGAGATCTTAAGACGGTAGTTATCGATGGTTTTAAAAGTGCTTTTTTGCCTATGAGGGAAAAGGCCATTATGCTGAATATGGTTAATGCCGAACTGGATAAAATTTAAATGGTTTCGGGCCGATAAATTCCGAGTGATTGTTGGAAATATTTCTTCGAAACCATTGATTTTACTCTTATCTTGGCATTACCTTATTAAGGTTACTATAGGTATTAAGTCTGCAGGAAAACTATGAAATTGGCGAACCTTAGCATTTTACTTATTACGATACTCTTATTACTAGCGTGTCGTAAAGATAGCTCTTCTGTAAAACCAAATAAACACAACGATCTGGCTAATTTAACAATTCATACAGTTGACCTGCACGGTTTTTCGGATCTGATGCCCCCAGTTGACGCTGATCCTATATTCATCCGCATTAACCTGCAAATTAAAAATCATTCACCCGATACTGTACAAAATCTTTTTACGGATAACGTCAGGGTATTCCTCGCTAACGATTCCCTTTTGGGTTCGATTCAACTGCAACCATGGTCGTCAATACGGATTGCGCCCTTTGCTTTCAATACCATTACGTTAAGTAAATCAACGGAATACATAACAACGTTTGAGCCTCCCTGCGGTAAAAAATTTTATATTACATTTGACCTTAAAGACCGATACAGCAACAGTCAATCCATTAGGACCGATACTGTACTTTATACCTGTGCTTATTGAACACTTAACCAACTTTATCTGGATAAAGAGAACAAAAATTACATTCGATTCGAAGCAACAATGATGAATTAACAAGTCCGCAACAGGAAGTATACTTGGCTTAAAATTGTAATCTATAATGATTAAAATTTGATAAAAAGACACGTATATTTGCGTTCTACATATTTGAAAGGAGTATATGTGATGAAAACTAATATTCGTAGTATACTCACTTTAATAACACTTTTTCTCCTTATGAGCACCGCTTTTGGTCAGTTATCAACGTTGCAGAAAAACAGCCTGATAAGAATAACCGCTCCGGATTATTTTATACATCCGGTTAAGGCAAACTTAATTGAGCATTCCAATGATACCTTGTTCATCGCTTGGCATAGCCGCATGATGCCTATTGCACTCAACCGAATTAAAAAAGTGGAACAATTTGCCGGTACAAAACGCAACACAATCAGAGGCGCTATAATCGGCCTGATACCATGTGCATTCCTGGGCGGAATACTGGGCCATTACGCAAAAGAAGGGGCGGAAGGATGGTCGGCGGTCGGTCAGCCCGGATTCGCCGGGGGATTGATAGGCGGAGGCCTTTTGGGTGGCGGACTGGGATCATTTATTGGCTATAACATCCGCTCCCCAGAATGGGTTGAAATTCCGCTTAAGCGCTGATGCGTTGTCCGAGATTATTTGTTATGCCGACAGTCATAAATCTAGTCACCAGTAGAAGAAAACAGGATTTATTAAAAAAATGTATAAAGCAGTTCCGTACACTATGTCTCGTATTATTTGGTTCTTTTTACCCTTACTGATGAGTATTTGGCCGGGTTGTCAAAGGAGTACGGAGCCCCTCACCCACCAATACGCCCAAACAGCATCAGCCGATGATTCTCAAATTGCCGATACCATCCGAGCATTATACACCCAAGATGCCGAACGCCTGGCGTTACGTTATATGATCGAAACACACGGTCGATATAATGCCCCGGTGGAAATACCCGGACACACAATAAAACGGTTCTATAAAGCACTTATCCGACTTTACAATGCCGATAATCTTCCTGGCGTAAACACCATTACCTGTAAGTATTCAATACATACCTTTCCATCTCCGGTTATGAATATATTAATTATCGGGATTGATTCTACGGCCCAATGGAAAGAAAACTGGCAGAATGGCCAACGATTAACAGGGAATTCAGGTATTGATACTTTAATGACGCAATATCATTTACAAATTAACCGCTTTTCGGATTTTATTGATTATGATCTGGCTATTTTAACCTCCAACCAAAATTGGAATTTATATGCCTTGTCCAAAAATTTTGAAACGGTACATGGTGTACGCTATGCGCATCCAGAAGTTTACGCCGGGTCAGGTAATGATATACGAGCCACTGTTCATAAGGATCATATCCGTTTGCAATTTATAAAAGGCTGGGGTGATTGTCCGGCCGGATGTACACAAAATCATTTCTGGGAGTATGTCGTAACCGGAAAGGGAAGGGTTATATTCATGAAGCAATACGGTTCTCCCCTTCCGGAATAATGATACAAAAGTGGCATTCAACTAATCAGTATGAATATTCTGTTATTTTTGAACATCACTTGAATATCAGGCGTTCGTTGCGGCCCTACTATGCTCTTGTGAGAAATTTTTTGTTGGTTTTTATTGTTATGCTTTTCTCTGTTGAGATTATACGTTAGAACATTTTTACAATATAAAAGGGAACATTCATGAATAAAACCATAATGGTCACCGGCGGTACCGGTTATTTAGGAGCATGGGTGGTTAACCAGCTTTTGGAAAAAGGCTACACCGTACGGTTAACGGTCAGAAATAAAACAAATAAAGACAAATACGCTCTTCTACAAAAAACAGCGGATGCCTCTGAAGGAATTCTGGAAATTTATGAGGCGGATTTACTGGATAAAGGATCATTTGATGAAGCGGCCAGAGGCAGTCATGCCATCATGCATGTGGCATCGCCATTTACTTTACGCTTTAAAGACCCGGTCAAAGATTTGCTGGATCCGGCGGTTCAGGGAACACAGAATGTACTGCAGGCCGCCAGTCAGGCCGGCACTGTACGCAAAGTGGTGCTGACCTCCAGTGTAGCCGCCGTCCATGGTGATGCAGTCGATCTGCAGGAAAAGGGATTATCTACATTTACGGAGGACCATTTTAACGAAACCAGTTCCACTCAACACCAGCCGTATTCCTATTCCAAAGTGATGGCCGAAAAAGAAGCCTGGAAAATATATGAAGCTCAGGATCAGTGGAAATTGGTGGTGATTAATCCATCATTTGTCCTGGGTCCGGCCCTATCCCCGCAGAGTGACTCGGAAAGCCTGCAATTTATGCGTGATATGTTGAGCGGTAAATTCAGAATGGGTGCACCGGATTTAAAATTCGGATTTGTCGATGTCCGCGATGTGGCTATGGCCCATATTTCTGCGTTGGAAAAGGATACTGTCCAGGGTAGGCATATTTTAGCCGAACGGGTTATGAGTGTTAATGATCTGGCCGATATGATTAAGAAGCTCTTTCCCAAGCAATTTAAATTGCCCCTGATGAAATCACCGAAATTCATGTTATACATGGTCGGCTGGATGTTCGGCCTTACCGCAAAATTTGTAAAGCGTAATGTGGGCCATCCTCTGGCATTGGATAACCGGAAAAGTATCAATGACCTGGCATTGCAATACCGGCCTATGGAAACGACGGTGCGCGATATGGTTGAACAAATGGTGGAACAGAAAATGGTCTGATATACATCGGACGATTTATTCCTTTTTTCCCTGAGATCGTCTAAAATAGTGGACTCGGTTTATCTGCCAATAATTTCTTTTTATTTGGTTATAAAATCTGTTATATTTTTACACCCTGCTCAGTTGCACATAATTTCGATTGAAAAACAGAAAATGCATTTGAAAATATTTTTTTCATGGATTTACTATTGCTAATGTTGAGGGTCGAGCGGATATTCAAGCCGGTACTGCTACCCTTCAAAAGAATTTCGGATAATCGGCCCCAGGATGATAAGCATTTTCATCATTAACAAATATTTGTCTATGGGGTATACCTGATGCAAAAAGATCGTTTCACATTGCTGTTCAATAAATTGCTGTCATGGCGGGATGCTTCAGAAAGCTTTTTTGGGGTTGATGCCGTAAAACAATTTGCCACTAAGGTCGATAATGATCAGCACACAGCCCGTAAATTAAACGCAGCCTTTTTGATTGCCTCAGCCGGCGAACATCATCCCCATTACCCGGCGGCCGCGGATTATTTAAATACACTAGCCAGAGAACCCAATTGGCAAGAAACGGCGCAGTTTTATCTGGACGGACTGCGGCTGGTACCGGAAGAGATGAGCGAGATTTACCGTAATGATCCCTCCTTTGCCCATGCGATCGATCAATTATTGCAGTTTTTACAACAACATCAGAATACTGAAACCAATGCTTTAGCCGAAAAAGTATATGCCGTTTTTTTTCCGGAAGCCCTTGGTTTAACCGAAAATCCTGCACCGGCCATTGAAGCGTTACGCAATAAACGCACTGTCACCATCACCGAACTGAATCAACAACCCATCTTTGCTCCGCATCGGCAAATGCTTTTCACGGGGAATGCTCTGCTCACCATTCCGGCCCCGGATACAAATATTGAGGAGCTGCCTTATTCACAATACTTAAAGGATGCGCTAACAGACATTATTCATGAACCGCAATTATATTGGTACGATCATCCGGTGCAAATCGGTGTCAAACCGTCCAATAATGAAATTTTATACGGACTGCGTGGACTGGATCAAACCATCGCCTTTGAGAAAGATCGCCGGAATATACCGGCCCGGCAGAAGGTCACCTGTTTACTTTCCGTCAGTGTAACCCATGAGGGCTTACAGCAAATCGCCGGGAATTACATCAAAGAAGAATTGGGGCGAAACGGTTCGTTGCAGCATATCGATCTCTACGTATTTACTGAAGCCGATACCCGGCAGATTATCAAATCCGTTTTAGAGCCGGCTGCCCGCCGTTTTATGGATGGACCTGTACCTGCCGATGTTTTTCATATATTTGGCGTCGATGGTGAATACGGCCGGCATTACAGTTTTCTGAAGGCCATTGCCGCTTTCTGGCAGGTTTTTATTGATCGTCAGGTAAAAGCAACCTTTAAAATCGATTTGGATCAGGTCTTTCCCCAGGAAAACCTGGTGCAGGAAACCGGCCATTCAGCATTTGAACATTTTACCACTCCTTTATGGGGTGCAACAGGTTATGACCATCATAACCGACCGGTCGAATTGAGCATGATTGCCGGGGCTCTGGTTAATAAGAGTGATGTTCATAAGTCCTTGTTTACGCCGGATGTGCCGATTCCAACAGCTAAGCCAACAGCCGATGAACGCATTTTTCACAGTCGTCTGCCTCAGGCCGTTTCCACCCGGGCAGAAATGATGACCCGATACAATCATGACCATGCCGATGGCAAACGAACCTGTATTCAAAGGGTTCACGTTACCGGCGGGACCAATGGCATTCGGATCGATGCATTGTTTGACCATTGTCCTTTTACACCATCCTTTATGGGGCGCGCCGAAGATCAGGCCTATTTGTTTTCTGTGCTGTTCAATGAACCCCGGTACTTGAGCTATCTGCATAAGCCGGGACTAATCATGAGACACGATAAAGCATCCTTTGCCGCCGATGCCATTCAGCATGCCCGCACCGGGAAATGGATCGGTGATTATATCCGTATTTTATATTTTTCGGAATATGGCAGAGTAGTCAGCCAGGATTTAGCATCGCTAAAGGATAGAATCGATCCGTTTACCGGTTGTTTTGTATCCAAAATCCCTCTGAGCGTTGTTTACCTGCGATTTGCCTTAAAAGCCGCTACGCTTTTTGAGGCGGATCGCTGGTCCGAGGGCTATGATTTTATCCGCTCGGGAATACCGCGCATTTTAAAAGCATTCGATTTTACCATGGGAACAAATTCAAAACTGAAAAGTCAATACCAATCGGAACGCAGAGCATGGCATATCTATTACCGTGTACTGCAAGACACGAAGGCAAAGATGGCGTCCAGGGATCCATTCGCTCTGGAAATTGCAACCCAAGCGCAACAAATTATAGAACAATGCAGATATCCCACTAAAGATCAGAATTAAAGGAGTGAAGACAATATTATGTCTGAACATATTTTGCTGGAAATTTCCCTCATTGTTATTTTAGGCATCGGTGCGCAATGGTTAGCCTGGCGATTACGTTTACCATCTATTATTCTTTTGCTGGTATTCGGTTTTGTAGCCGGACCGGTCATGAATCTGGTTCATCCAAGTCGCTTACTGGGTGATTTACTGTTTCCCATCGTATCAATTTCAGTGGCCATTATTTTATTTGAAGGCGGATTAACCTTGCGGTTTAAGGAATTACCTGCCATCGGCAAAATAGTCACTTTGCTGATCACCATTGGCGTAATCATATCCTGGTTTTTTGGTGCTTTGGGAGCGTACTATATTCTTAATCTCAACTTACAAATATCCATCTTGCTGGGAGCCATTTTAGTAGTGACCGGACCTACCGTTATTGGTCCGTTGCTGCGACACATCCGGCCCAGCGGCAAAGTAGGTGATATCCTCAAATGGGAAGGCATTGTTATTGATCCCATTGGAGCTTTGCTTGCCGTGCTGGTTTTCGAGGCCATTCTGGCCGAAGCCATTGATCATGCCACGGCTATGGTTCTGCTGAGTCTGGGTCAGACCATCCTGTTCGGCAGTCTAAGTGGTTTATTGTTTGCCTTTTTGTTAATCGTGCTTATCAAAAATTACTGGATACCGGATTTTTTACAGGAGACAGTGGCCTTCTCCATGGTTATCGCTTCCTTTATGCTGGCCGACCATTTTCAATCGGAGTCCGGTCTTTTTGCCGCCACCTTGATGGGAATTGTCATGGCCAATCAAAAATATGTATCCGTCAAACATATCCTGGAATTCAAAGCTAATCTGAGTGTGCTGATCATCTCGATTTTATTTATCATACTGTCGGCCCGTTTACAACTGGAAGTGTTCAATATTATTTCCTTAAACAGCATTATTTTTTTGGCGCTGCTGATCGTCATAGCCCGTCCCGCCTCCGTTTTTTTATCGTCGCTGGGTATGGGTTTAACTATTCGGGAGAAAACTTTTCTATCATGGATGGCTCCCCGTGGCATTGTGGCGGCGGCCGTGTCTTCCATATTTGCCTTACGTCTAATGGAAAATAATATTGCCCAGGCCCAATTTTTGGTGCCGGTTACTTTTATCGTCATCATTGGTACGGTTGTCGTCTACGGATTGACCGCCGGTCCGCTCGCCCGGCGGCTTAAACTGTCTCAATCCAATCCACAGGGAATCTTGTTTGCCGGTGCTCATCCCTGGGCCCTGGAAATCATTAAAGTGATCAAAGATAAAGGTTTTGCCGTGGCGGCTGTGGATACCAATCGCTATGATATCAATAAAGCACGTATGGCCGGTATTCCCTCCTATCATGACAGTATCCTGTCCGAACAATTGTCCGATAATCTGCGCCTGAGCGGCATCGGCAAATTATTGGCTCTTACTTCCAATAATGAAGCCAATTCCATGGCGGCGCTGCGTTACGCCGAAGTTTTTGAAAGTGAACAGTTGTACCAACTGTTTCCGGCCGGAGGCGCTAAGAAGGATGAAGAACGGTACTCGCCCAAACATCTGCGCGGACGGTTTTTGTTTGGCGAAGGTGTGGATTTTCACTATTTTAACCGCCGTTTTTATGAAGGGGCCATCGTCAAATCCACCAAACTGAGTAAAGAATTCGGTTTCCAGGCTTTTCTCAAATATTATGGGGAAAATACGGTACCGCTTTTTCTGATTACGGAAGATAAAGAGTTGGTCGTTAAAACCACAGATTATGAATTTGAACCGAAAGCCGGAGATACCATTATCGCTCTGGTTGATGAGGCTGAAGAAAACAATAAGCAAAACTCCGAGTCCGCCTGAAGTGTCGGATCAACTATGGAATGTTTAAGAAATGACTGCACACTAGGCATTCATAAATTTATTCATGCCGTAGTGCTCGGCCAGCTTTGTCCGTTCGGTCTCCGGTAATGAAGACATGTACGCCTTCCAGCCCGGACACCAATTGGCATGCCAGCGCCACAGGCGGCCTAACAAGGATTTGGGATTCTTGTCGTATTTAGCCCGAAAAGCGCAATCGCCGCAATTGGATTCTGCCATGATGGTAACTCCCTGAATTTTGTTCAATGTCCATTATCGTTTTGCCCAAATGGGTTTTTATTTTTGTTACTTTTAGACTGCAAAACAAGTAACTCATCCTTCCGTTTTGCAATGACTGTTATTTTTTTGATCCGTCGTAGATTCCAGCTTAAAACAAACAAGAATGATCGAGTTGTACCTGTTTGTTATAATTTATCATAGATTCGCACCGTTCATTCCGTCAGCAAATCATTTGGCAACCGGTTCGGTTTTTAAACTGTTTTGCATAGTGTTACGGATCTTTCTGATCCAAGGGTTCCCACTCGGCAAACGTTTCAATATTGACTTTCACCTGTGGATCACAGGTGTATGTTTCGTTGTAATTGTAATACCAGCCTAAATATTCGGAATCGCCGCCACCGCGGGTAGTAATGAGGAAGCGGTTGGATAAATTACCGATATTCATGGCCTGTGCTCTGGGTGATTCTTTATCACCGCCCTGCGGATCGATGGGAATCCAGCCGTAATTGGGCAGATAAATTTCCGGCCAGCGATGGAATACATCATCCAGGCTGGCATCATCACCGCGTACCACAATGGCGCCCATATAGCGGGCCGGTATTCCGGCAGCCCGGGCCAATGCGATAAAACTGATGGTGTATTCAGAACACGATCCCGTGCCCCGTTTCAAAACCACGGGAGCCACGTTCCACCCGCCCTCCAGCTCATACTCCAGTTGATCACCCAGAAAATCAAAAATTTTGCGGGCCATCCAATACGGATTGGTTTCATCACCGATGATCTGCCGGGCCAGATTTTGGATGTACGGATCGTGCACATGATATTTGGAACCGTCGGCGGTATACAGGCGCACGGTATCCTCCGGAATATCGCTAATTTCACCACAGCGATCGGGATAAATATAATAGCGGATATCGGATATTTCGGCTTCGACCGTCATGATGCTGGGCAACACCGCTTCCGAAGGTTTATTTTCGTAATCAAACCGGGCAATATTTTGTTTCCAGCGGTCTTTGACCATTGTTGACGGCTGAGGGGCATAATCAATGGCTTTAATCGTCTGCTGGGGCATGTTTCGGGGAACGGCCAGAAAGGTTTGCAAGGTATGTAAATTACCCTGTCCATAGGTTTTAACTTCATGGGTTAACGTAATGGCGGCCCGGCGTGTCTCACTCAGCCGGTATAGATCATCATCCTTGCGCACCAGTTGCCGCACTTTATCCTGTTCATAGTCCACATTCCACAAATCCTGGCCATCCCAGGCCATGCCCCGTGGATATGGTCCTGGGCTGTCGACAATCATAATAACTTGTCCACGTTGGGCATCGATCATGTACAGTTCGTCTTCGTAACGGTCGGCCGCCCATAAATAGGTGCCGTCAAAGGTGATACCCTGCACACGGCGAGCCGGCCCCCTTATGGTTTGTACCGCTGTACCGTCATTCATGTCGATTTTCATAATTTCATTGTTTTTATTATCGCTGACCCACAAGGTATTGCCATCCCAGGTCAGTCCCTGGGGATTGGATGAAGGAGCATCGAGCGTATTCAAGATGTTGCCGGTTTTCGGATCAATCTTAAACATTTTAGATTGCTTCCTATCCACATTCCAAAGATTCTGTCCGTCCCAGGCCAGGCCCGTAGGCCAGAATCCCGGTGATGGAATGGAAGCAACGGTTTCACCGTTTAGGGGGTTGATTTTAAACAGTTTGTCCGCTTTATAATCGGCAATCCACAGGTGCTCGCCGTCGAAGGTCATGCCCGTACAAAACCTACCGGGTGCTGTAAATTCTTTTTTAACGGACCCGGGATAAGCCAGGAGAAGGGCTGCCGGCAGTAAAACCATGAATATCATTACATGCAACCGTACCATAGCGTAAACTCCTTTCACAGGGTAGGTTCACTTGTTCATATTTTTAGATTTAGGATTGTAATTTAGTCACCAAATCGGTTTCTGTCCACAATAAAAATTGAGTTATGGCTGTTTTTGCCAAAGCAAAAAATAGAATTGTGCTATTATTTCAGATAAAGCATTTTCTTTGTTTTTACATAAGCAGCGGATGGCGTGTCGATTTGCAGGCGATAGATATAAATTCCGCTGGCGAGATTTTCAGCATCGAAAACGAATTCATGTTTTCCAGCCTGTAATTGCCCATTAAGGAGTGTTTTTATTTCCTTCCCGAGCAGGTTAAATATTTTTAGATTAACAGGCATTGTTTTGGGTATCGTAAGGGAAATAGTAGTCGTAGAATTAAAAGGATTGGGATAGTTTTGGAATAATTCTGTTCCTTTAGGAGTCAACCGCTTAACCGGCTCAATAGTAACCGGCTTCTGCTTGTATTTTATTGTTACAACCTTTTGACCGTTACTGTAACTATCTCCGGTAATATAAACATTGTTCTTATTATCAAGAGCTATTACCGTTGTAGTTTCATCCCTTTCAACAACACCATAAAAATCCGAATATAGCAGGTTGCCACTGGTATCAAATTTGACTATGGCATAGTCATAATTGGAAACATTAAATGAATTAATACTACCAATCAAATAGATATTATGCGCTGTATCCATTGCCATTTTTCTTAAGCTCAAGTAACTGTTTACAGGTGAAATAAATTCTGCTACCCAAATCTGCTCACCAGTAGAATCATATTTTATCACTATGAATTTGCTGTCACGATTATTCTCGTTATAATAATTGCCACTAACATAAACATTTCCTGCTACATCGACCTCACAACCTCCTGTTACATATCTTAAATAATTTGATTCCTGGCCATATTTCCTAACCCATTGTAAATTACCTTTTTTATCATACTTAGTTGTAACGATTATTTTGTTATTAGTATAA
>WJIP01000316.1 GCA_014730185.1 Caldithrix sp.
ACTATTTCATCCAAAAGTATTCTTTTGGAAAAGCAATTGAAAAAAATTGAGATGGAAATCAAGCCCGGGCACTATGTGATGCTGGAATTTAAAGATAACGGCTCCGGTATGGACGAAAACACAAAGGCCAGAATCTTCGAACCCTTTTTCAGCACCAAACAAAAAAACAAAGGAACAGGGCTGGGATTATCCATGGTTTATGGATTTGTTCGCAGCCATCAAGGCTACATCGATGTGGACAGTAAGTTGGGATTAGGCACAACGTTTCGCATTTTTCTGCCGGTCGCGGATACCGAACAAGATGTTGTTGAAGACCAACCGAGGGCAATCGATTACACGAAAGATAATGATGAAACCATACTAGTAGTCGATGACGAAAAAAACCTTAGAGAATTTTTGACAAACGCCCTGCAACATCACGGTTATGAGGTTTTTGAAGCCCGGGACGGTTATGAAGCCATCGATTATTTTAAATCCCATAAAAGCAAAATAGATCTGGTTCTACTCGACATGATTATGCCCAATATGGATGGCAAGGACACGCTCAAAGCAATTAAAAAAATTGATGACAATGTTAAAATTATTATATCTACCGGCTATAGTGACAAAGATGCCTTAGAGACTATTAAAGATTATGTTGAGGGCATCATCTACAAACCTTACAGAGCCGAGGATATTTTATCAACTTTACGTCAGGTCCTGGGTTGATGAACAACATTACCGATAGCCTCAGGTTCGCTTCCAAAAGATATTAATTGTTGACTTCCTTTTACCATGGATTGGTTGCCCAAACAGAAAACTCCGGTATAAAACCTCGGTTGTCCATTTGCAGAGCTGCTTTAACCGCATAAGCAATTTCCTCGGAACGTAATTTATTCTGAGGCGCCTGTCGTTCGATCCGCTGTTCATTTGCAAAAGCGGTCGCTACTTCACTGGGATTAATTAATATGACCCTTACATTATAGGGTCTCAGCTCGGTTTGCCAAGATTGTGTGAACGACCGCAAGGCAAATTTAGTCGCGGAGTAAACACTGGCTCTATTACCGCCTTTTAACCCTGAAGTAGATCCGATATTTATAATGTGGCCGTAATTTTGTTCCTTAAACAACCTGGCTGCTCCGGACGCCATCAATGCGGCGCCAAATACATTCACGGCAAAAACGCTTTGTAAATCATCCATTGTCAACTCATCGATATGCCGAAACCGTCCGCCGATACCGGCATTATTGATGAGGACATCCAGATGATCGAACGTTTTTAAAAACAGCTCATAGGTGCGTTCAATATCTTTCTCATCCGATACATCTGCTACAATGGGAAAGGCGTTACATTCTTCCGCTGCTCGCTTAATCCGCTCCTCGTCGCGTCCGGTAATGGCAACTTTGGCTCCGGCATCCGCTAATATCTTGGCAGAAGCCTTACCAATACCCAAGCTTCCTCCAGTTATTAAAATTCGGGCATCCTTTAAATCCATAGATCCTCCATAATTTCATTTGTTATTGAATTAACGCATCCATTTCATCCAGCAACTGATCCATCCATTCGATAGTCTGAATGATTGGCTTTTCGGTACGCATATCCACACCTGCCTCTTGCAGCGTTTCTATGGGATATTTACTGCTGCCGCTTTTCAGAAAATTCAGATATCGGGTTTGGGCCGGTTCCCCTTCTTCAAGAATCTGTTTAACCAAGGCCGTAGAAGCCACAAAACTGGTGGCGTATTGGAACACATAATAATTATAATAAAAATGGGGTACACGGCTCCATAGGGCATTTGTTTCCCGATCCAGTTTGAATTCAGGTCCGTGATATTCTTTATAAATATCACCAAATAATTGATCCAGCCGGTCAGCCGTAAGCGCCTGCCCTTCCTCTATTAATTGATGAGCTCGCCATTCAAATTCGGCAAATATAATTTGCCGGTAAAACGTCTGGCTGAATTTATCCAGGTAGGCATTCAAATAAGCCCCCTTCTGTTGATCATCCTCAGCATGATCAATCAGATATTTTTGTAAAAGGGCTTCATTGGCTGTGGAAGCCACTTCTGCTAAAAAAATGGGATAATCCCCATACACAAACGGTTGATTATTTGTGGTGTAAAACGTATGCATGGCATGGCCCATTTCATGTGCCAAAGTAAAGACATCACCAATCGTATTATTATAATTCATCAATACATAAGGGTGCACCCCATACGTTCCAGATGAATAGGCCCCGGTTCGTTTTCCCTTATTTTCATAAACATCAATCCACCCTGAATTAAAAGCGGACCTGAGATTATCGTTATAGTCCTTACCCAACGGTTCGGTGCTCTTAAGACACAGAGATTGGGCTCTGTCCCACGAATATTCTTCCGATGAAGTTGAAAAAAGTGGCGCCCTCAAATCATAATCGTGCAGGTGTTCGTCGTCCGGCTGCAATATTTGTTTTCTCAGCGTATTGTAGCGATGTAAAGAACTAAGCTGCTTACGGGTGGAATCTATCAAAGTTGTATAAATTGAAACCGGAATATTATTTACATCAAGCGCTGCTTCCAGGGTTGCCGGGTAATGACGGGCGCTGGCATTAAAAACATGACTTTTAATAATTCCGCTTAGATTGGTTGCCAGCATATGGCGATGTTCCAGAAAAGGCTTATACAATCCTAAATATGAATCTTTTCTCAAGCGGCGATCCGGATGCTGCTGATAACGGTTATAGGTTGCATTGGAAATCGGTATTTGTTCACCATTTTCATCGGTCATTTCCGGAAATATGATATCCGCAGCCTCCCATGTTGCAAATACTTCAGCATTACTTTTCTGGACCTCACCCGAGAGTGCCAATAGTTTTTCCTCCTTTTCAGAGAGAGTATGGGCACCCTTACGTCGGATATCATGGAATAGATGGGAATAAACTTTCAGACCGGGCTCATCCGTATAATACTTTTGTAAACGCACTTCATTGAGGCTCAGTAGCTCAGGCTCAAAGAACGAAACCGCTTCATTGAATTCAACCAGCAGCCGGTTCACCCGTTCATACATATCCTGATATTTATTGATCCGTTTATCCTCATCATTGCGCATATGGGCATAAGCAAACAACTTACCGAGCGTATTCTCCGCTTCATGAATATGTTGCAACGCATGCAGAAGATATTTAGCCGATAGGGTAATTTTACCGGCATAGGACTTTAATGACTGGATATTTTGTTTCAATTTTGCGAATGCTTCCTCCCATAGGGAGTCCCTTTCAAAAATGTCCTCAAGTCGCCATTTAAACTTTTCAGGAATGTTTTCGCGGGATTTCTGTTTGATAGTCATATTTACCTCTTGGATTCTGTATTAATAACGTAGTGGTAACGAGCTTTGAAAAACATTCATTCCTAAGGAATAAAATATAAATTTGATTATTTGTCTTTAATATTTTTACAATATATATACAATATAATAAAATAAACCAGACAATGATAACAAAAATAGCGCTATCAAAATATATAAAACAAACCGCATTGGAGTTAGGATTTCATAAAGTCGGCATCGCCGCTGCCGGCCCGCTTCCGCATTCCGAATACTTAATCGAATGGCTGTATAAGGGTTATCACGGCTCGATGCATTGGATGGAAAAGTACCTGGATAAACGTCTTGATGTGCATAAACTTTATCCACCGGCTAAATCGGTCATAGCAGTTGCCCAGAATTATTATACTCCTTATTCGCATTCACAAAATCCTGAACAAGCTAAAATAAGCCGATATGCCTGGGGCAGAGATTATCACAAAATCATGAAAAAAAAGTTGAAAGAACTTCTGTATCGGATTCAAGAACGGGATCAATCTATCGATGGCAGATTATTTGTAGATACAGCCCCCATACAGGATAAATTATGGGCACAGGAAGCCGGTATCGGCTGGCAGGGTAAAAACACAAACATCCTAACCAAAGATCTGGGATCCTGGATTTTTCTCGGTGAACTGGTTATTAACAAGATATTGATTTATGACGATAAAATTTCAGATCATTGCGGTAGCTGTTCCGCATGTATCGACGCCTGTCCAACAAATGCTCTGCAACCCTATAAACTTGATGCGACCAAATGTCTATCTTTCTTAACCATTGAACATTGGGATGCTCCGATACCTAAAGAGTTTCATAAGAAAATGAACAACTGGGTGTTTGGGTGCGACATTTGTCAGGATGTATGTCCATGGAATCGTTTTGCCAAAGAATCGGATGAACAAGCTTACTACCCTGTGGCCAATAATCATCGGATTACCTTAGCCGAGCTTGAAGTCTTATCCGAAGAAGAATTTAAAAAACGCTTTAAAAACAGCGCGGTTTTACGAGCCAAATTCACTAATTTTATGCGCAATGTGCATACCATATCCAAAGCGCAATCCCGGTAAATTTATTTTCTTTTTTTATGATATCTTTTTATTGAATTTAAATACATTTTATTTCGTGCTTTTAATCACCCCGTTATCACCTCTTTTTAATATTTTGGATATGGGTATTTGGAAATGGATTAGAGTGTTCAATTTTACATAATACTGTTATTGAAAAAACAAATTATTTTGCATCGGCAAGCGAATCAATCACAAACTTTGTAGAAATGTATGAGTAACCTAATACCAAATGCTGCTCAGTCTAAGAAAAAACGGGTCGTCATAACCGGTTTGGGTGTTGTATCACCCATCGGGACCGGAATGGACCGTTTTTGGGATAGACTTACAAAAGGTGCCAATGGTGTTAGCCGTATCACCCGTTTTGATCCAACCGAATACCGTTCCCAGATGGCCGCTGAAGTGAAAGACTTCGAGGCCCGAGATTGGCTCGATAAAAAAACAATCGCCCGCTTCGATCGATTTAATCATTATGCCATAGCTGCCGCAGATCAGGCTTTGAATGATTCCGGATTAACAGAGTACAAATTTGATCAGACACGGGCCGGGGTTATTATTGGTTCGGGTATCGGAGGGGCCGATTCGATTCAGGAAGGCATAAAAGCGTTGTCCAGCCAGGGACCCAAATCGGTAAGCCCATTTTTCATATCCAAAGTCATTATCAATATGTCCGCCAGTCTGGTCTCCATCCGGCACGGATTAAAAGGGCCTCTAGCGGCGCCTTCGGTTGCTTGTTCCACAGGAGGTAATGCCATTGGCGAAGCTATGCTAATGATCAAACGCAGCGATGCTGATTTTTTGGTCGCAGGAAGCGCCGAGGCCGCTGTCAGTCCCATGCCATTTGCCGGATTCTGCGCCTCCAGGTCCATGTCTGCTCGAAATCATGATCTTCAAAAGGCCAGCCGCCCGTTCGATAAAGATCGTGATGGCTTTGTTATGGGTGAGGGTTCGGGAATTGTTATCGTTGAGGAATTACAACATGCTTTAAAGCGTGGCGCACACATTTATGCTGAGATCATTGGTTACGGCAACACAGCCGATGCTTTTCATTTTACAGCTCCCGATCCGGAAGCTGGCGGTATGGTGCGTGTAATGCGCAACGCCTTTAAGGATGCTGAGATTGATCCGTCAGAAGTACAATATATCAACGCTCATGGCACCTCGACCGAATTAAACGATAAAACCGAATGCCTGGCTATTCAAAAAGTATTCGATGGATATGGACACAATTTAAAAATCAGTTCCATAAAATCGATGATCGGACATCTATTATCTGCTGCCGGTTCAGTCGAATTTATATCTACCGTTAAAACCATAGAAACAGGCATTATGCCACCTACCATTAACTTAGAAAACAAAGATCCTCTGTGCCCTTTGCATATTATTGCTAACCAGGCGGAGCAAAGTTCCATTCATACCGCCATCACCAACAACTTTGGTTTTGGAGGCGGCAATGCCTGTTTAGTGATTCGACGTTTTGAACCGTGATTTAATTAAAGTCAGCCATAATATCCTGAACAGCATCTTTATGCACCATAAATGTTAGCATTTTTAGCTGAATAAAATCATCACGAAAAAAGTAATAACCCGGATATTGCCCGTAAAAGGAGCTGGAGCCCGAATCCTTAATTAAAAACCAGTCGTGACCGAATTTCCTGGTATATCCAACCAAATGCACACCGTGATCATCCGTTGTCGTTTTATTGTAAAATCGCAATTCCCGGGCATCTTGATTAATTGCTTCCTGGGGTAAATCCCATGGGACGACGATGGCAAAATCTTTCCATCCATATTTACCGGGCTCACTGACGTCACCGCCGATACTAACTGAATAACCGTTTTTTATGGCTTGTTTAATCGCCTTATTAAACACATCCAGAGGTACATTATGATACGCATCGCTGTGCCACCAATTATCCGGTACATCAAATGCTCCCTTTTCGTAGAATGGGGTTTTAAGTGTTGACATAAAGCTGACAAAATCCTTCGGCTTTATTTGACATACTTCATCCCTGAATGTTTGGGGAGTATAAGTTTTGCCTTTGTAATCAAAGTTTTGCGGCGGCCTTCCTAAATATTCATCCAGAATGGCTTGTATATGTTTTAAGGCTATGTCTTCATTCCAGTATTCATTTTTTTTCAGATAGCTCAGATAATTTTTCATTTCTTCAAACATAGCATCATGGTTGTGTTTTTTGCGACCATTGACCAACCCGTCATAGGCCGATGCAGGTACACAACCATAGGTTTTGATGCGCAACAAAGTAGCATTGGCTTCCGATCCCTGGCCGAATTCGGAGTCCCCGCGTTCACGAATGAAGCGCCGGGCTTTTTCGATGTATTCCCAATACACCGTGTACAATTCCGATAGTTTAATCTTCTTTTTATGCATCCGATATATCTCAGACTCCAGGAACGAACTACTGGCAAAAGCCCAGCATGTACCGGCCGTATCTTGTCGAATGGGATCAAAATGGAAGACATGGGTTTTAAAATCGGTTAGCCGGGGCACTTTCACAGAGGAAAAATCGCTGGTTAAAATCATGCGCTCACTATCCCAAATAAATTTTTCTTCGTATTGGGCATGGTTCTGTGACCAAAGGATACTCAGCATGCATAGCATTAAAACCAAACCTTTTAGGTAATACATAAAGCCTCCTTCATTGGATTCAGTCAAACATTAATCACAAACTTTGTACTGTCCGTATATCCGCATTAACGGAACGGTTTTACGAACATAAAACATCTGATTTTTATCATTTCCCTTATAGTTGGAAACTTCTCTTTTTCTATCGGCATTAGGCCTCGATAATAATTGATGCCTAAATTGAACACAATTCCATAATTTATATATTTTAGGGGACTAATTTAATATCAATAATTAAAATTTGAAAGAAATAAAACTGTGACTTTAACCACTTGAAGCCCTTGGGTATTCATCTAATTTTATTTTTTTTGAAAGATTATATATATAAATTGCGTTCCAACAGTAATTATACGGCTGACCGAGACAAGGAGTGATCCATGGAAGCGAGTAGTGTGTGGAGTAATATTTTTAAACATAAACACAAAGAAAACAATAGTATATTTAATGTTCTACGCCGCGTACCCATCTTCAAAGGTCTATCGGTAAAGGAATTAAACGCTGTAGAGCGAATATTGCATCGCCGTACGTATCGCAAAGACGAGGTTATCTTTCACGAAGATGAATCCGGCATGGGGATGTACATTATTGAAAGCGGACACGTGGATATCCTGCTAGGTCAGGATAATAAATTACTGGCGCAGTTAACTGATGGAGACTTTTTTGGAGAGATGGCGCTCCTGCTGGAGCAACCGCGAACGGCCACGGCTATAGCACGCAGCCATTTGAAAATGCTGGGATTCTTTCAGCCGGATCTGTTCAGTCTACTGGAAACCCGCCCACGAACCGGCAATAAAATCTTGCAAAAATTAGCACAAATGCTTGCGGAACGTCTTTATAAGACCAATCTTGAAAATCGACAGCTTAAATTAAAATTGACCGACCTGGAATCCCAGATTAAAGAGGAAATGGCGTAATGGATCCGATTATCCGCAAATTTATAAAGTTTGTTATTGCCGGTCTGGTATTATTAGCCATCGGTTGGCTCCTTGTAACCATCCATTCAACATTAACGATTTTGATTATAGCAACCCTGATCGCTTACATTTTAAATCCGGTTGTCCTCTATCTGGAGGTGAAAGGTTTTTCCCGTTTGCAGGCTACAATCATTATTTTTACTGCCATAACTTTACTTATTGCCATTACCGGTTATTTCTTAGTGCCACCGCTCATTAAAGAAATAATGCAATTTCAGAAAGGCGTTTCTTCTGGAACCGCCGGTATTTATCTGCAACAGCTTAATAATTTTATTGATCAATCCATTCCCATGCTCAATTCTGAATCCCTGGACCTTCAGGGTAAAATTTCTCAATGGTTACAACAATTATCCAATTCATTGTTTTTCATCATTGGTAGCATCGTATCGGTTGTAACAACTTTGGTAATCTTGCCTTTTGCTTCCTTTTTTTTACTGAAGGATGGGCGCCAACTTAAAAGATCGCTGGTCAGTCTAATACCCAACCGCTACTTTGAAATGACTCTGAATATTATTTATAAAATCGATATCCAGCTGGGGGGATATTTACGGGGCCAGTTTATTGATGCTGTCATTATCGGTTTTCTGGCTGTTAACGCCTTATGGGTTTTGGATGTTCACTATAACGTGCTTATCGGCATCTTTGCCGGATTGACCAATATGATTCCTTATGTCGGCCCGATCGTCGGGGCTACAACGGCCATTATTGTGGAGTTGGTTCACGGCGGAGGAGGGCAGGAAATTTTACTGGTAGCCATAGCCTTTGCTATTATTCAATTATTGGATAATGTATTGATACAACCGCTGGTCGTGGCGAAAAGTGTGAATTTACATCCGTTAATCATTATATTCGCCGTAATCATAGGCGGACAATTTTTTGGCATACTGGGTATGGTATTGGCCGTCCCTGCGGCTGGTATGCTGAAAGTACTGATCAGCGAATTTTACACCGGTGTCCGTAAGTATAAAGTTGTTTAACCGCTAAAAATGTGAGGATATGAATGCACTGGACCGAAGAGTTTTTTGACGAATACTATTTAAAATCCATTCATTCAATAACAACGGAACAGCGTACTCAAAAAGAAGTGGATTTCCTGCTTAGCAATGTTGAAATCAATCATGAAAACAAAATACTCGATTTAGCCTGTGGAGATGGACGCCATGCTATTGAATTGGCCCGTCGTGGATATAATCAGGTGGTAGGTCTCGATTTAACCCCCATGTATATTCAGCTTGCCAATGAAAAATCAGAAGACCTGACCAATCAGCCGCGTTTTATTCAGGATAATATGACCAATTTAAATACGGCCGATGAGTATGATCTGATCTACAGCTATTTTTCATCACTCTTTTATTTTAAAGACAAAAAAAACATCAGAAACCTGAAACGCATTTTTCAGGCCTTAAAGCGCGACGGATACTTTCTTTTTGACCAAATCAATCCCATCAGCTTTTTACGATCTACCCCCCACAAGGATTGGTATACCACGGAAGATAATTATCTCATTTTGGATAAATACAACCACAATGCTATTTCCGGTATCATTACTAATGAAAGACTGATTGTGACGCCGGAAGGTAAGCGCATCAATCGGGTATTTTACTTTCGTGACTATACGGTAGCTGAGCTTCGATTTCATCTGGAAAAAATCGGATTCGAAATCATCGATGTATTCGGTACCTTTGACAGCGATCCCTACAGCATCGAATCTCCCCGTCAGATATTCATTACACGTAAACCGGTTTAATTTGCCATTTTGCCTTTAAATAAGCATTTTTGCTGAGGACTTTTTTACAGAAACAGGTGGACAATGGAAGAACGGCAGAAAAAACAATTAGGTGATCATCTTCCCCTTCTGGTGTTTATCATCCTATATTTTATTTTTCAATCTTTTGACTGGATGGAAGCAACCAAATTTATCGGAGCCGCTTTCTTTGGCATTATAACGTTTTTCGGCATGGCCGCCAAGTTCAGAGAAGAACATAAAGAAGAAATCGACACCCCAAAACTGAATTTTTATATCGGTTTGCTGACGTTACTTTTCATCGCTATTTTTTTGCACGGCTTTTTACACTGGAATCGCATGTTATCCTACAATCTGCGATTTGCTTTCTTTTTTGTATTGATTCTGTTTTACTTTATCGCCCTGTTTGGAGCGATGCGTAAATTAAGTTTATATAAACAAATGTTGACAACAAGAAAAAAATAAACCAGGGATTACTCATATGGTATTACTGGAATTCAGTATGAGCCCTTTAGATAAAGGTATCTCTTTGTCCCCTTACGTTGCACGTATACTGGATATCATCGATAAAAGTGGTATAGATTATCGTCTCAATGCCATGGGAACGATTCTCGAAGGGGAGTATGACAAGGTTATGTCAGTCGTGCGGCAGTGCTTTTTCGCCCTGCAAGAAGATTGCAAACGCATATCAATATCCATTAAAATGGATTATCGGGATGGAAAAGAATCCCGGCTGGACAGCAAAATCAAAACTGTGGAATCGGCCGTAGGCAAAACCCTAAAAAAATAACTCAGGAGTGCATAAATGGATAATCTTTTAAAGCTGATTTTTGATAAGCAATATGAACTTAATAAAAGAATTCTGCAGGAGCGGCATAATGAAAATTATGATGCTCTGTGCGACCAGTCCAACCAGGATGCGGATACGGTCAAGGAACGGGTGCACTGGCTGCTTAATTACAACCGGGCTCAAATTCACGAATCCATCGAGATGGAAGATTCACTGCCATGGAAATGGTGGAAAGATATGGAATCCATTGACTGGGAAAACATTCGCATTGAACTGATTGATGAATTGCATTTCTGGGTCAGTAAATGTCAGTTGGTTGGACTGGATCCCGATAACTTAGCGGAGCTGTATATGAAAAAAAATAAGCTCAATCAGGTGCGGCAAGATAAAGGCTACGGAAGCCAATATGATAAATACGACGCCGATGGCGTGGAGGACAATAAACGGATGGATGATCTCTTCCGTGAGGATAAATAATTGAATTCATTACAATAATCCGATGATTGACTCAAATTAATTGCAATTAGTGCGAGGTGAAATATGCCCATTTATGAGTTCTATTGCCGAAGTTGCAATACAATTTATAAATTTTTTGCCCGATCCGTAAATACTGATAAAATTCCGAATTGTCCAACCTGTAAAACCATCCCCCTGCACAAAAAAATGTCGGCTTTCGCCGTTTTAAGCAGTGGTGAAGAAAACGCCACCGATGATGATCTGCCCATCGATGAATCCAAAATGGAAGATGCCATGCATCTTTTGGAACGGGAAGCCGGTCGCCTCGATGAAAACAATCCGCAACAAATGGCCGACTTGATGCGCAAGTTCAGCAAAGCCACCGGGATGCAGATGGGACCGGCCATGGAAGAAGCCATGCACCGGCTGGAAAAAGGTGAGGATATGGAATCGATCGAACAGGATTTGGGTGATTCACTCGATGATGACGATTTATTCCGGGCAGCGCAACACCATATGCGGAAAAAACCGCCTAAAGTCGATGATACGCTTTATGATCTGTAAAGACAGCAGGGATGTACAAACATCATTGAACGATACACCGGGAATAAGCCATACGGTAAATCATTGCTTGCACACAATTATAGTGTTACACCTAATGACTCGAAAATAGAGATCTACAGAAAATGATTCAGTCGGTTGGTCATAATGTTCTCCCGGCTGATACCCCGGTCATAAATAAAAATTCCAACCAGAATCAACAGCAGCGTTAACATACCCGCCAGTCCGGTTATGCCCGTAATCAGGTCGCTGCCCCCGGCAATGACTATAATGGCAATTCCGGCTGTACCATTCAGCGTTCCGTGCATAATGGAGGCAGCAATCACCGACCGCGCTTTAATCCTTACATAATTAAACAAAAACGTTAACAGGATGCACCACATGGTCATCATCAAAACACCTAATTGCGTATGCTGGGGATAATTGTGTCCCATCAATATCAGCGGCGCATGCCATATACCCCATATGAACCCAATGATCAGGGCGGCCTGATAAAAATGCATGTTTCTGAATTGTTTGATTAAAAATCCCCGCCAGCCTAATTCCTCCCCGAAGGCTGCCACGGCGTTGATGGTTACCCCGGCAATCAGTCCCTGAACGAGGGAAAGCCAAATGGGATGGACCGGTAAAGTTTCCGCGACTTGCTTCATTTGTTGAATTTTTTCCGGGCTGAGGGTGTCTTCAAAGCGCTTGATCATGCCGCTCATTTGCGGTGAATAGTGTACATCGGGCCATAATAAGCTAATTCCCAGTGTTATAAAACCCATAACTGCCGGTATAATCCAGGCGATAAAAAACCACCTGTTGATTTTAAATGAAATGGCTAGCGTTTTCGAAATTTTTTCCTGGTGAATAACTTTTTCTATTACGAGAACGGATACTAAAGGCACAAACATATACAGTACGGCCAAAATGGTACCGGAAAGCTGATCATACCTACCGCCCGCCGCATAATAAATGCCCACCATCCCAAAATTTATAGAAAATGTAAGCAGTAAAAAAAGTAATGTTCGATTCATATGTTTTATGGCCATCATACTATTCGCTCAATGTATTGAATTCTACTTGTTGTCTAAAAAAATTTACGATTTCATCTTTTATCCGTTGCGGATGTTTATGCCCCACACCTGCAAAGGTTTTAATGGTGGCATTGACTTGTTGCTGGTTATAAATTTTTGCACATTTTTGCCACCTTAAGGGCATCATCTCCTCACCCAGCACACCAAATATCACTTCCCGTTCCGCAGGATCAAAGGCATCATCATAGGGTATGGCATCATTATCATCCTGTTCACCCATAAACCAGAATTGAGGCGTCCTTTTAAAGGCCGTTTTATCAAACTGTTTATTAAAAAGAGCATTAAAGTCATTGATGCCCACCGGATAATTTAATGCCTGACCCTCAAGCCTGGCAACAGGCAGCATCAACAAACCATTTAGACCTCCGGCAGCTGCCGCAAACACCCGGTTCGCATGAAGCAGGCTGAAACGATTGACAAAGGTTCCTGAAGCTGAGAAACCCGTTAATAAAAAGGTGCTGTTGGTTCGAATCTTTCGCCGGCCAAGCTTTTGACGGGCATCTTCCACCATATTTAGCAGTTGAAGGTCAATTCGCTGCAAATCACTTTTTTTCTGCAACATCACATCCCGGTCTAGAGAATGTGTATAAATCTTCCATTTTTCCCTGGACCTGGGAAAGACCGGCACCACGAGAGGATATCGTAAAGCTCGGGCAACGTAATTGCCTGTATAATAATCTTTTGTGGCCAATCGTCTGGCTTTATCAATATGTTTTTGAAAATCATCATCGGCAAAACCGGAATTGTTCGGTTCAACTACAAGATATGCTCTGTCCTGCCGGGAAACATCGTCCGGTATAAATAAAAAGTACGGAAAGTTATAGCCACTTTTCTCATCCTTCTGCACAAAAATAACCGATCCGTTTTTGACATCCTGACATGCCGTTATCAACAGAAACAAGACCAACCAAAGGCTTATCGTTTTCATCCCATTTCTCAATTTAAGTGAACGTTATTGTGGATTCGGCTAAGATATACGCAATCCGTTTAGGCATTGTTACAGTCATCGATTGATAGCAGAACTAACTGTTATAACCCTGTTTGTCCGGCCCATATTGAGCTTCATTGTTTAACCGCGTGTCTCAAATAATAGATATGCGTCCTGGGCACAAAATGATCAAAAATTTCTTCATTATGAGAAATGATCAAAAAAGACTGGCCCTGTTTCTGCTTTTGATGAATAATGGATAATACTTTACGGATACTGTTAAAATCCAGTCCATTAAGCGGTTCATCCAGTATAACCAAATCCGTATTGAGCAATAAAGCACGCAACAAATTGATACGTTGTTTTTGTCCCCCGCTTAATAAACCGGCTTTATTGTCCATGAACCTTTCATCAATGTTTTTATCAAAAACGGCGTTTAAATGCTTTTTAAACGTCTTTTTCGTTAGGGATGTCGTGGCCGGTAAACCCCTAAAGTTTTCCCAAACCGTGGCCTGCGGATTAAGCGCTTCATCGGCATGCTGAAAAGCCATCACGGCTTTTTTACCCCAGATATATTTGGGCCATATACCGCCTTTACTCTTTTCGGTCAGAGTCAGCCCGGCCAGATTAAATCGGATATTTTGTGCCGGCTGTAAACCCATTACGATTTTTGCCAGAGTGGTTTTGCCCCCTCCCGAGGGTGCTTTCAGATAAACCATCTCACCTTTTTGTATGCACAACTCAACCGGTTTGTTGCTTTTGGCCGTGCTATAAAAACTGAACCTGCGATCATAAACAGAAAAAGATTGTTTTATTTGCAAAACCGAAGCCCGCGAGGTTTGTTTTTTGTGTAATGCTGCCGGGGGATGCTGCTCACGCAACCAACTCAAATAGCGCTCGGCTGAAAAGGGTTGCATGTGTACCGCCGCACCGTTGATCCGGGTCAGTTCTTTAAATTCAATGCGGTTGATGATGTTTTTATGCCGGCGGTAAATTTCACTGATCATAGAGTAATCGTGTGTTATTAGCAAAATAGTAAATCCTAATTGTCGATACTGCTCAAAAAGAATATCCAGAAACCGGTTGCGGTAAGCATCATCCAGATTCCCGGTCGGTTCATCAAACACGAAAAGGGCCCGCTTCGATTGACGTCTTTTTTGCCGTAAAAGGGCCATCTTCTTGAAGGCCATGGCCAACAGAATTCGTTGTTTCTCGCCCCCGCTGGGCCGATAGGGCTTGGGATACAAATTTAATATCTTTTGTACCACTTCCCGGCCGGTCTTATGCCATAAATCATCCAGGATGCCATCGTCATCCGAAAGCTTAGCCAGAGTACCCTCATTCAGTTGTTGTTTAAGGGTTAGCAGTGGATTAAGATGGGTGGACGGTTCCTGAAAAACAAAAAACCCATTTTGGCGCATGGACATGATCGGACGGCTTTTCACATAGTCCTGGTAAGCTTGCCGGTTAATGGTTATGGTCAAGCCTTCTTCATCCAGGATACCAAAAAAAGCCTTGGAAAGCAGGGTTTTACCGATACCGGATTCACCCAGCAAAAAGGTAATTTTACCGGGCGTGAAAGCAAAATTTTGCCCATCAACCAGAGTTCTGTTGGTCGTCGCAATGGTTATGTCATATTTTATTTCACTCATAAAACAAAACCTTGATCATCATTCCGGCTGCCTTTTTCAAATACATCTTTGACCGGGTGTTGGGCCATTAATTGATTTCCCTTTTAATCGGCGGATCCTTCCAGTAGGCGTTTGTATTACCCGCTCACTGATCCCGGCGTTTAGCCGGTCATAATCGATAGCGATCCGCAAAACCATTGGATATTTTAAAAACACTTAACAAGGTAAACACCAGGATAAAGGCCGTTGATAATCCCTGTAAATGCTTAAAGAATAAGTTGCTTATGTATCCCGGATGCGAGAGGCTGTAACCAATCGCCAGAATATCCTGTTTGCTGTCAATATTGGCCAGCAGACTGCCCAGCGTTGTCGGTAAATTAACCGCACTGACTTGCGTTGAAAGTCCTACGGAGATAATAAAATCCACGCTGCATTGCAGAAAAACCGCCATACCGAAAACGGAGATGACTTTGTTCAGAATGTGAATACGACTGTTCTTCCACAAAATGTGGAAGTTAATGATACGCCAGTCGGTAAAGCCGCAAACGCGCATCGCATTGTAAAAATCCAGGTTTTGAAAATAACGGATACGTTCCTGCATCAGATCCACCACTTCCAGAAAGATAAACAAACTGATGGCCAGCGCCGTTAATACAAATATGTTCACGTCACTGCTAATCATTCCCCGGTATAACATACCCTGCACGGCGACATAGGCAAATAATATACCCACAATCTGGGGCACCGATCGTATCAAATTCAGCACAAAAGTAACCGACATAAAGCCCCAGCGTTTTTTCTGATGCCGCAGAACATACAGGAACCAGGTCATGATCCAGCTCAAAATCAGCGTAAAAACAATCACCAGGCTGGCTATAAATAAGGTGTTGCCGAATCCGGTCAGCAATCGCTTAAAGGCCGGCCGGTTTAAAAAGATGGCGTTCCACCATATGAGCAGCAAAATGCCGGTAATCCAGATAACCAGCCACAATTTATCTTTTTGCGGATATAAGGTGTGGCCCCAAAAGCTTTTGATGCGGTTTATCCCTCTTAAATATATAGAGTCAGATATTTTCATACCGACGGCTTTCTCGATAATTCAACCAGTCAACATATATTTCGGTACCTTTTATCAAGTAAAAAATCCCCAGAAAGATGAGCAGCACAATCGCATAATTTTTGTACAATAATTGTTGCAGCATCTCGTAGGTTAAATGTCCGTGAACATTCAGGGCCATTTCAATAATGATCAGACCGGTAACTAAAAAGGAGGCCTGTTCTTTGATGGTCGTCAGATATTGAAAATGGGCATTTTGATAGATGGTGTCGAACACATGCCCCCTGAATCGCTTACGTAAGGCTACAATCTGCCGCCAGCCTATTTGCTGATAATCATCTTGCAATCCCTTAACCCGTGCCGTCTCCACATACCCTTTGCGGGCTTCATGCTTGAGAAAGGTATAAAAGCGCCGCGTGTACGTAATCAATAATCCGTTGGATAGCACACCCAGTACAATCATAAACAATACGCTGTCGGTATCGATACGGGTTTTGATGGAATAGGCGATCACATAAGCCGGGGAAAACAGAAACAGATAGGCCATGCCCTTCGCTGCCGCCTGCAACAGTAACAAGGTGGTTTTGGAATGATGCTGAATCCATTGCCAGGCTGTTCGCATTGAGGGTTGGCGAATAATGTGCTGATAGACCTGATAAAGACAGGATGCACGGCCCTGTTTTTCGCGGATAAACTTATATGCCCCCAAAGAAAGCACAGCGTAATAAGTCATAACCAGAATCAACACATAAAGTATAATAAACTGTACATACATACCGCCCAGTTCAAAAAATTTAGGCAATGTAATCGTTTCCCTGTAAAGGGCCTGCCGGGAAACAGGATCCATGGTTTGATTGCGGTAAGCTTGTAAAGCCGCTAGAATGGAATCGTTTTGGGCCGGTTGTTGGGGATTGTAAATATCAAGCATATCCGAGAATAAGGCTTTATCAAATGGGCGGGAAAAATCCACACGCGTTAACGATAGGTACGGACGGACATAGGCCGGCGTGTCCGGACGTTTTTGCTTTTTATCCTGATTTAAGACGATGGTGCCCAGTAGTAAAACGACGCTGACCAGAGCGATGCTTAGTATGTGTTCATTAAACGTATGTTTCATTGATTTTTCGGTTGAATGACGATGATATCCGCGTTATGAATCACTTCAAAAGATGTTCCTACGAGCATGTTTTGTAAATCCTGCACCAGATAATACGTGCTTTCATTCAGCCGATCCATATAGCCGGTTTCATCCAGCCGGTATTTCAGGCCTTTTTCAACCGGTTCTTTTTTCCATTGCGGGATCGGTTTACTGCTTTGGTGAATCCGGTTAAAAGACCGAAAATACGTTTGATATTTTTGATTGACCGTGGCCAACCGTTGTTCGATTTGATTTTGAATATCGACCGGTAACGTTATCATTTTTGATGATGTTCGCTTTCGTAAAAAAGTCCAGGCCGAGGTCCGGGGTAAACGAACCCAGCCATATTGCGGCACAATACCCAGCTCGGCCACGTAGTGATAACCGTTTTTGGAAAAGATGCGTTTAAGATGCGTTTCCCGATCCATGGTTTCGATAATATGATCATCCGCTGTTGCAGGGCGATTGTACAGTCGGATCCGATTGTCATGTAAAACCTCAATAGTATCGTTCCTGATGGTGCAATTATTAAACCGTTTAACATAGCCGGCATCACTTTCATTGACTAATCCACCGCTTTCGTTCTGCATAATATGATACCGGCGGCTGAACAGCTCAACCCCCATCACCCGGCTTATGCGGTCACTGAACAGATCGTTCTCCCGGATGACTTTTAAAGGCACATAAGTTGAAAATATCTTTAAGCGGCCCGTATCCACCCGGCGCTGGAACTGATCATAAACAATGAGTGGTTGCGGATTTTCCACGATGATATAATCGGCCCTTTCCTGTGACCATGCGCTGCGGATGATGAACAGCATAAATATCGCCACAAGATGCATGCGTTTTCTGAATTTCATGGGCCATAAATTCTATTGAATGAAACGGTTAATCCCGGGCCGCTTAAGCAGAACCCTGTGTAACCGTGGTTAATCCTGTTTTTCCTGCCATTTTTCGATGGTCGATAGCTGCGAAGCCACACCGTACAAATCGATGCTGTTACTGTCGAACTGGGTGCTGAAATAGGCCAGCGAAGGCAATGAAAACAACCATGAACCCATAGCCAATTCCTGATCCAGTTCGTCAATAAACTGAGCATAGGCCTGCTTATCGCCCACTTCATCGCTGGACATAAAACCGTAAATATAATCCAGCAATTTTTGAAATTGAGCTCTTTCCGGTGACTGGCTTAGTAAATCGATACGAAAGAAATTTTTATCGGCCTGCAAAGACTCCGGATTAATGCGCCGGTTGCCCCGGCCGTCGGCATCGGTAACCAGATTGATTTTATGTTTGGAAAAATCCGGTTGACGCAGAAAAATATCGTAAAGATCAAACAGGAAATTGCTGCGATAGCCGGTAATAGGCACAAGTACAGCGTCGTAATCACCCCGTTTAATCTCTTCGTTATTAACGGCCGTCGCTTTAATTTTTCCGTTGAACAGACCGGGATCGTTGAGTATTTCCACCAGGGCCGCCAGCTCTTCCCGAAATCCGTAATTGAGGCAGGTTTTAATTTCAACGGTATCCGGCAGTGTGCTGATATTGTTGGCGCCGGCATCTTTCAAAGGTAAAACGATTTCTTCATCCACATAATAGGAAGATGAAGGAAAAATGCTGTAATTCAGATAATCGCTGTAATTGTCCCGGTTACCCTTGTAATCGGCAATGTGCCGTTGCTGTTCGGTATTAACCTTAAAAAATCGGTTGAGTATTTTGCGGTTATCCAGCAAAGCTCTCAATGATCTTCTTTGGTCGGCGTTCAAACGCTGTACATTATAAAGTACGGCAAAGAATACGGTGCTGATATTGGATTTGAAGAAAAAATCCTCTTTGTCTTCCAATATGGGCGAAAGGCTGCCGAATGGTGTGCTGAGCAGGGTGTTGATATTGCCGTTGTTCAGTTCCGTGGTATACGTGCTGTTATCGATAAACGGTTGCAATTGCAGCATGGGAATGTGCGCATTGGCATCGGGATTTTGATAATGGTAATAAACATCTTCCTTTTGGGTCACCGAAATATACGGCCCGGTGCCTGTCAGATACTGAGGGGCGTTCAGCTCGGAAGTGAAAGGTAATATTTTAAAAGAAAGCACTTCCTTTATTTCGTCAATTTTCCAGTCCCGCTGTTCATCAAACTGAAACCGGATTTCCCCGTTATCGTCCGGACCGCTGAATTCAAAATTTTTGATGGCTTGCGAAATGAGCACGTAATCCGGTGAGAGACTGCCCAGCCTTTGGATGCGGCGCATGGTAAACCGCAAATCCCTGGCGGAGAAATAAACCGCTTCTTTTTCGGTAATGGAAATTTCATCATCTTCCATAACGGTTTGGAAGCTGGAATGCCACTTTTCACGGGGTTTCAGGCGGATGGTCACCACATTATTAACATCGATGCCCATGAACTCGCCCAGCCCGTCCTCATAGGTGATACCGCTGGGATTGGCGGCCACATTGAACAGTCCGTCAAAAATGGCTTCATCCAGTTTGTCGGCAATGGGCACGGAGTTGGGGATATGGGGATCGACGGCCGGCTTTTGATGGGCTATGTAAGGAATAACGATGCGGCCATCCAGGTTTTTTCCGAAAATAAACCAGGCGATAACGGCAGCTATGACCACAACCACAGCACCGCCAATAATTAAAGGTTTTTTATTCATAAATCCGCTCCTTTGGTTTCCACCCTGTTTTGGTTAATCGTATTCTTATGGGCAAGAAGTTAGTGCTTTTTAATGATCGGCTTTTGAGCCATCACGCTGATTTCCAGAACTTCAAAGGCATCGTGGCTGAACCGGATTTCCAGCACATTGTTCTCATTCTTGACCAACCGAACCGGTGTAATCTGACATTCATATCCGTTTTGGGCAGTGGGCGACGTAATGGTGAACCGTCCTTCGTTTTTTATGATATCATCATTGATGGCTATTTTTTCATACCATTGTTCGCTGGCGGCTTTACCGGCAACCGATTTGGGTAATTTGACATTGACATCAAAAACCGGAAATTTTGCATCAGACGGAATTTGCAGGTTCAGTTTCAACAAATACGTATTGTCCCCACCGGCATTATCGGTAATGGGTAAGGCAAATACGCGTCGATAATCGCGGGCTTTGGTTATCCATTTGGGCGTCATGGGATCGCATTCCGCGATACGGTTGCGGATGGTCTGATCGTTGCCCCGGTACTGTTCACCATGGGCAACAATGGCCCGGGCCGTTAACACCCCCTGATCATCCGGGTTTCGGGTAAAGGTGCTGTATAAACCTTTAATAGCCGTAGTGGGAAACTCCACCTCTTTAATATAATTCAATTGATCGTAAAGTTTTTGCGTACGCTGCCGCAACGTACTTTGTCCGCCGGTGGTATAAGTGGGTTCATGCACCGGCATAAAGGCAGCATTTTCGTACAGGGCCGGCACATTCTGCACGGTACTGATGTTTTCCTCGGCAAATTTTTTGGCCCGTTTCACTGAAGTCTGTTCAATCTGCTGCCACAACTGGTTTTCAAGATCTTTAACGATGCGGTTTTTCTCCGGAAGAATAGCCTGGGGATTCAAAAAATTATCATCCTGATGCAGACTGCGCAGTCGGTCTTCGGCCAGACGCCAGTTACTATTGGCCAGGGCGGATTGAATACCCTGTTTCTGCGTGTTGAGGGACTGCTTATCCATATCGCCGTACATATCCACTAAAAAATCCAGATGTCGATTGTTTTTGAGTATGCGCAGCATTCCGGAGTAATCCTTTCGTCCCTTGAGGGCATTGATTTGCGGAACCAGTTTATCAGCCTGCCGGTAGCCTTGTTGCAGATTGTTGATTTTACGGCGCAACGAGCTGATTTTATCAAACAACAACCGGGCACAGCGGTAATCGCTGTAATCACCGAAAGCAGCTTTAGCCGAATTGGGCAGGCGGTAATTGATTTTGGACAACTGGGTGAGCATATCGCTGAAATAGAAATCCGACGGCATTTTTTGACTCTGATTGACGCGCTGCTCCACTTGCTGAACATCTTGGGCGCTGCTGTTGTATTGGTTTAGGGTCTTATTATAATCCTTCACAAAGCCTGACAACCCGCGGAATTCGCGACTAACGCTCCGGCCCACATTATCGTGAAGACGGCTGGCTCCATCCACATTTAATTCGATGGATTGGGTATCCTGTTTATTACGCAGTTGATTATCGAAATAATCGGTCAAGTCATCCAATTGAGGGGCAATTACGCTTTTAGCCTCGTTGCGGATGTTGGACGGAAACCGAGCCTCCTGTTCCAGCAATGCGTTATAATCGTCGATGCCCCCGGCAAAAGTGGCCCGGTTTTGCCGGCCCTCGATAGCCTGCTGAAACACGGTAAGCACCATACGAAAATCCTGCTGAAACTGCAGTTCGTTTTCCAATTGGTCGTTGAGGTCCACATAATCCTGATAGGCTTTATCCGAAGTGTTTTTTATATCCACGGGAAACAGTTGCTGCAGGGCTTCAAATTCGGTTTGCATAGCTTTGAGTTGAGCCGTTTTACTGTCCAGATCATTGATGGCTGCAGTAAAATCAAAACCATCAAACGTGAACGACCCGCCGATGTTTTCATACATATCATGATCGGCCTTATTGTCCTGCAGGATTTGCTCAAACTGGGCATGTTTATTTTCGAACTGATAGCGCCACTGCGGTACATAGCGATATTCCATCTGCATTTTTAAATCGGTTATGACGGAATCCACAATCCAGTAAAATACCGGCACACTGTTATCCACTCCATAAACGCTCATGAGTTCTTCGGGCTCATTCTCATTCGTTACCGGAATCAGTCCCCCTTCTTTTTCATCAAAGCTTTTGTAAAGAGCGCTTTGTATCAACTGTTTATTGGGGATTTCCAGAACCAGATACATGTTATCCGTAGCGGGTGCGGGAAACTGCATATAGTATTTTTTATCTTTTTTTAACTCGAAGGGTTTATCATCATCTTTATAAATCTGAATAAAACCGTCTTCGACGCTGGAAATGGGCGGTTCCGGTTCCAGATGTTTATAGGCGGCACAGCCCATCCAAATAAACGCCACAAAAAGAAGAAGTATTTTACTCTTCATGCCCTTTCCTTTCATTTAATTTGTTCGGTTGTTACGAAAATTAGTTAATATCCGCTTAAAATACAAAGCATTTTAATACCTGATCATTAACCTGGTTGATAAAATAGTGAAACGCTCAGCGCCCGTTATTTGGTTCCATCGTTCGCCCATTAAACATTTTTGCTTCTGGTGAGTACAATCCTTTTTAGGTGATGGGAAATGTTTAATTTCCTGCTAACAAAAATGGAATCGCTTGTTATTTCAATATGAAAATCATATATTTAGCGCCTTGTGATGAAACGATTTAACGACATAATTTACATACTTTCGGCCGCTTTGATCTTGTCGGCCTGTGCGACAACGCAGTCCATTTCCACAGGCCAAAGCAGTTCGGAACCGGATATCCCTTTTAAAGCACGGGATTTTTATCTGGAAGGCCTGTATCTGCAAATGGAAGAGCGATACAACGAAGCGCTGGTACAATTTTACCAGGCCTTATTGTATGATTCCACTTCTTCCACCATCTACAACAGTATTGCCGAAAATCATATCCGTCTGGGGCATTTCGACAGCGCTTTGATCCTCCTGGAAAAATCGCGGCAATTGGACCCCAAAAATGAAGAGACCATCAGCCTTCTGGCCGAAACGTACTATCATTTAAAGGAGGATCTTAAGGCCATTAATGCCTATCGTAGTTTGCTGGATATCGATCCATACAATGATAGGGCCCGGCAGTTTCTGCTGTTTATGTATCAGAAAAACGATATGGAAGAGGCCCTGACTGCCCAGTATCAGGAAATATTGAAACTGTACGGCCGGGAGAAAGACAATCTGTTCCGCCTGGCCAAACTCTATGAAAAACAGGATGATCTGGAAAAAGCCCGTTATTACTATAAACAGATTCTACAAATCGATTCGCTGGACCTGCATGCCCGTTATGAACTGGGTAACATCGCTGATGAGGCCGGCCAAACCCGGGAGGCGCTGCGTTATTACAAAGAAGCCCTTGAACAAGATTCCCTTTTCCGTCCGGCAGCTCTGAAATTAAACCGTTTTTATCGTCAGGAACAGTCCTGGCCCAAGATCATCGAATTATTCCAGCCGTTTCTGCAGGCGGATTCCACCGATCTGGAAGTACGCTTACTGATGGCGGAAGCCTATTATTTCCAGGATTCTTACCAACAGGCCAAACAGCTTTTGGATATGATGCTCAATGAGGACGAAGTGTACTGGGGCGTCTATGATTTGCTGGGCCGGGTGGAATTTGAATTAAAGAATTACGAGACGGCCCGCGGTTATTTTCGCAAGGTAGTGGATGAAAAACCGGAAAATAAATTCAGCTGGCTTTTTCTGGGCTTCACCTATTCCGATGAAAATCGCTATGCGGAGGCGGAAAAGGTCTATCGCCGGGCCTTGAAAGAGATTCCCGATGATGTCATGCTGTGGGCTTTTCTGGGTATCGCCTTACAGGAACAGGACAAAAATGCCGAAGCGGTGTCCCCCCTGAAAAAAGCATTGCAACTGGATGAAAAACACATGAACGCTCTCAGCAGCCTGGCGGTGGTCTATGAAAACCTGCAGCAATATGCCCGGGCCGACAGCATCTACGAACAGGCCATTGGCCATTACCCCAACAATCCCCTGCTGCTCAATAATTACAGTTACAGTTTATGCGAGCGGGATACGCGATTGCAGGAAGCGCTGCAAATGTCCAAAAAAGCCGTGGAACAGGAACCGGACAATGCTGCCTATCTGGATACCATCGGATGGATTTATTATAAGCTGGGCGAATTGCAAAAAGCCGAGCAATATATTAAAAAAGCCGTGCAGCTTACCCCCGAGTCCGCCGTTCTGCTGGAGCACCTCGGATTCGTTTATTACGCCATGAACAATATGGAAGAAGCTGTTCGTTACTGGCAGCGGGCATTACAACTGGACGGAAATAATACAAATCTCAAACAAAAACTGGAAACCATAGAATAGTGATACGCCATCTTATCCTGTTATCCGTGCTCATCCTGGCGGTGAGCTGTATGAATCATAAAACCATAACCGCCGATTTAAGTAAAGTCACCTATCGTCAACTTTTGGAAAATACCATCAAGTGGCAAAAATCCATCAACACCCTTGCCGGTGACGCCCGAATAACACTGGACTCACCGGCCTATTCCGGCAATTTTAATTCCAATCTGAAGCTGAAAGGGGAAGATTCCCTGCTGATCACCGTCACCGGTCCGCTCGGTGTGGATATGGGCAAAGTGTTTATCGGTGCGGAACGGTTCATCTTTTACAACCAAATGCAGAATCAGTTTTATACCGGATCAACGTCCGATTTTGCCGGAAAAAATTTTCTGCAGTTTCCGGTGGATATTTCTCAGCTGCGCAGCGTTTTTCTGGCCCAGGATGCCTTTAACGTGCTTAAAAAAAACCGCTTTGAAGTGCGCGACAATCAGTATTATCTGGAAGCCTCCAACAATCAGCGCAATTATCACATCTGGTTTGATCCCCGCTATTTACTGATATCCCGCATCGAATACCGGGAACAAGACGAATTGATCCACTATAAAGAATATAATCAATACCAAAACGTCGACGGCGTATTTTTCCCCCAATCGATCAATTTTGTCAAACCGTATGAACGGCAGGGTATTGCCATCTTTTTCAACGATCTCAAAATCAATCAACCGATCGACGGCGATGATTTTCGCGTCAAGGTATCGGATAGTGCTGAACAAATTGATCTTTCGCTGCAAAATTAACGGGAATGCATTATGGATGTTTCGATTGTCGTACCGCTATTAAATGAACAGGATTCGCTGCCCCTTCTGACGGAAAAAATTGACCAGCAAATGCAGGCTGTGCAGAAAGCCTATGAGCTGATCTTTGTGGACGACGGCAGCACCGATGACTCCTTTGAAGTCCTGCAGGATTTGAAAGCCAAGTATGATTCGATTCGGATTGTACGCTTTCGTAAAAATTTCGGTAAAAGCGCCGCGCTGGCCGAAGGATTCAAACGCACCACCGGTAACATCGTCATCACTATGGACGCCGATCTGCAGGACGATCCTGCGGAAATTCCCCATCTGATTTCAGCCCTGGACAGCGGCTACGATCTGGTATCCGGTTGGAAGAAGAAACGGCACGATCCCATCACCAAAACACTGCCGTCCAAATTTTTCAACTACACCACCCGCGTTTTAACCGGGATCCGCATCCATGATTTCAATTGCGGATTGAAAGCCTATCGCCAGGAGGTGATCAAAACCATCCCGGTATATGGTGAACTGCATCGTTATCTGCCGGTGCTGGCCCACTGGCACGGTTTCCGCGTGGGCGAAATTGTGGTACAACATCACGCCCGCCAATTCGGTAAAACCAAATTCGGCATGCGCCGTTTTCTGCACGGGTTTTTTGATCTGCTGACGGTTTTGTTCATTACCCGTTACCGCCATAAACCCCTGCATCTGTTCGGTTCCATCGGCATGGCCTTTACCCTGGTGGGCCTTATTATCCTTATCTATTTGACGGTGATCTGGTTTCAGGGGCACGGTATCGGACAGCGACCGTTGTTTTTCCTGGGCATTCTTTTGATGATCGTCGGTGTACAATTTTTCTCTCTGGGCCTGATCGGCGAAATGCTGACCAGTTCCAAGAGTAAAGAACAGGAATACGGCATTATCGAGGAAATCGACTGATCCTTTATGGTTACATCAAACCTTTATCACTATTACTCCGTTATTGTGCCCTCTTTTAACCGCGCCGATGAAATTCGTAAACTGCTGGACTCTTTCAAACATGTGGCTTTTCCCAGAGACCGGTTTGAGCTGATCATTGCCGATGACGGCTCGCAGGACGGTACGGAATCGCTTGTTCAAAATAAGATTGAGGAAACGGATATTACGCTGCGCTATTTTAGTCAGCAGAACAAGGGCCCCGGCGCCGCCCGCAATATGGGCATGCAAAACGCCAAAGGTGATTTTTTTATCTTTATCGATTCCGATGTGACTTTAGCCCCGGACTGGCTGGCCAAAATCGATCAGCAGGTGAACGCTGCCCGGGCCGATGCTTTCGGCGGCCCCGATACCTATCGGGATG
>WJIP01000317.1 GCA_014730185.1 Caldithrix sp.
GATAACGGGTAAAGGTATCATTTTCACGGTCTAATTTATTGAGTCCACCATGCGTGCCGATCCACAAATTACCGGAACTGTCTTCATGGATTGACCAGACAAAATTATCACTCAAACTGTTGGAATTTTGTGGTTCGTGTTGAAAGCGTGTAAACGTTTCATTTTCACGATCGAACCTGTTAAGGCCGCCGCCATCCGTACCAACCCAAAGCACCCCGGCGCGATCCTCATAAATTGACCGCACTCTGTCGTTGCTTAAACTATTTGGATTTCCGGGAACATGCTGATATCGTGTAAACGTTTGCTTCCTCCGGTCAAATTTATTAAGGCCGCCATTGGTACCAATCCAGAGCACGCCGTCAGAGTCTTCGAAAATAGACAAAACGACGTCGCCGCTCAGACTATTGGGTTTTGTGGGATCATGTTTATAGGCGGTAAAGGTCCCCCTTTCCCGGTCGAACCGATTGAGACCTTCAAAAGTCCCAATCCAAAGTACCCCATAGTGATCTTCACAGAGAGAAATGATAGTACTGTTACTCAGGCTCCGGGGATTTTCCGGATTATGTTTATAAACCGTGAAGTTGTAACCGTCGTATTTGTTCAATCCACCGTCCGTACCGAACCACATAAGCCCGTAACGGTCTTGTAGGATACAGTACACCGAACTTTGCGATAGACCCTGCTCCAGTCCGATGCGTTCAAGTTTTAAATCGGCTGATTGAGCTAAAACGGACTCAGCGATAATCATATTCAAGAGAAATATTAAATACAGTTTAGTATCATTCTCAAACAAGACGATATACTCCATGCAATAGAAGAAACACAGACTTTTACTCGCAGCCCATTGAATTGCCGAATCAACCTATTTTGAGGATTAGATATAATGTTGTTTTGTACGGTTTATAATCTCTGCAAAATAATTAAGTAGCGTTACTGCTTAAATGTGTGTGGCTTTGCATTTTTTCTGGTTTCGAACTGTAATACACTTTTAAAAATCCGGAAATCGGTTAACTGATGAAGCAGGGCAGAACAGGCCTAATATAAGCAACAGCGAACATTTGGACAAATTGGTTTATACTTTTGAGCTTTTGTTGCACCCATTAACTTCGGACGCACGATATATGAGACTCAATTCTGATCAATGTTATAAATTCTGTACTGTATTTGTATTCCAAATTTCCACGGCCATCAGCCAGCTTCCGTCGCTCTGTTTGCGCCATATTTGTAAATATTTTCCGTTCTCCTTTGTTGTATCATTCTCCAATACAAACGTGGTTTTGAATTCACCCCGGTTATAGGCGATACTGTTGCTGCCTTCAGTTTGATGCGGCGTCACGGAAAAATAGAGGATTTTAGCTTGGGCGGAGGTAAGGTATTGTCGTACATCCGTTTTCCCTTCTATAATTGAAGAAGCGGGCGGCATCCAAACGATATCATGCGTGCGCATAGAAACCATTCCCTGAATATCTCGGGCAATATAGGCATCGGCGAATTCCTGCTCAATATTCCGGATTTCCCGGATATCTTCCTGAGTTAACTTATCGGAAGACGTTTGACAAGCCGCATACAAAATAAAGAAAGAAACAAGAACTAAATATAGTATTTTCATACTACCTCCAGATTATGATTCGGGATTTGAACTATTATGCTTGGCTTTAATTTTGAATCTAAATCGGCATATCAGATTTGAAGTTTCATTTACCCTGATTAGATAAAATTTTAAACTGTAATCATTCTGAAACTGTAAAAACAATTTGGTCGCCCTCTAATTCTTGTTCGTAGTCGAAACCGAGGTAATCGGTAATGGCTTCCATCAGCTTTCCCATGGTCCGGTCATATTCTTGTGGTGTGACCCCGGCATAGGCATAATATTTTACAGTTTCATCGCCAAACCGATTCATTTTTACTGTAACAGAATTTTCGGAGTTGTTTACAATTTCCCATTTACAGTTTCTATCGGACTGAAAATTTAAATACATACCCTTTACAAACGCAGATATGCCTTTACCTTTTGATCCTTTCCATGAGGCAGCCAGAATATCACCGACAAATTTTCCATAATCTTCAGGTGTTTCGCCCTGGGATTTGGCATAGGCAATACCACATGTAAGAATGGCTGCCAGATTCATAACAGATCGCTGTAACTTCTGTTCGAGATATAATTTTTTCAATTTAATTTTTTGGTCTTCTTTTTCCTCGCTGGTCTGACTGTAACAATTAACAGACAAACAGATTATAAATGAAACCGTTAATGCATATTTTAAGCGTTTCATGATATTTCTCCATTATATTGATTTACTTGATCGAGATTTACTGCCCCGTTGTTAAATGCTACACCTGTAATTCGTTATGTATAAAAAACCTAGTCCCTTTGGCGGAAAACAAAATCCGGAAGGAACGCAAGATCTACTTCAGAACAATCATCTTGCGGGCCTCACGGTACCCGGTTTTGGTTGTCAATTGATAGAAATAGACCCCGCTGGAAAGATGTTCAGCATTAAAGGTTATTTCATGCTGTCCGGCGGTTTGCCGCTTATTGACCAGGGTCTGAATCTCACGGCCCCGGGTATCAAAAATGGTTAGTTTAACCTTATCTGTTTTTGCCAATTGGTATATAATTTTTGTTACAGGATTGAAAGGGTTGGGGTAGTTCTGTTCCAGTGCAAATCGTCTCGGAATTCTACGGGTATGTTTAGATGAGATATCCGTTATTATTTCTACATCAATCGAATCTGTCCAAAAAAGGCGATTATTACTATAAATTTCAGCATTAAACTTAACTGGATTTCCTATTGTACTATCGGGATGATATCCGGAGGCAAAATTAAAAATGTGGGAACTTTCTAAGGTATCTATCGCGCCGGCAGCAAGGCCGGGAAATCCAGCCGTTGGCGTACTGATATGGTCAATACGGGGATCCTTCGTACTGATTTTTACCTTTATATACTGAATTTTCGCAGATAATCCTGAATTTTGAACAATAAGATTTATTCTCTGGGCATTGAATTTTGATATATATCCGGCAGTGTCAAAATCAACAACGCTTATGGGGCCTTTTGTTGTGAAACGTTCGGGTTCCCACAACAGGGAATGACGTGTATTTTCATCAAAATCATGCGTTATCAGATTGACCTTAAAATGGTCTTCCGGAAAATCTGAAATCCATGAATCAGAACCCCATATACCATCATTAGCCTGGCCATCGTTGCTTAATCCATCATCAAACAATTCGGTTGA
>WJIP01000030.1 GCA_014730185.1 Caldithrix sp.
GCTTATTTCGTTCCAGGGCCAGTTGCTGAATATTCAGGGTAAACCATAGACCCAGTTCGCGGATCAGAGAGTCAAACCGGTAGTGAATCAATAACTGCTGGGAAATTCTGCCTGTGGGAGTCCAAAAGGGGATCACCTCCCGTTGCAGATTGGACTCGTAGCGCTGGGTAGCGGCAAACTGAAAATGATTATCCTGCCACCAGCTCTCGGTATGATGATAGGCTGCATCAACACGAATCTGCGTATTCAGCCATGGCAGTCGTTTGGTGGTTAGAGACCACTCCAAACCACCGGTTTTCGATTCGACGGAATTGATAGCCCTTCGGTAATCCAGTACCAAAGAATCTTTGGGCATGGCCGGCTGCACTTGCGGCCAATGCGGCCGGCTGTATTTAATCGCTAAAAAAGCATTGTAGCCGCCCATCTCAAAACCGTTATGCATAGTTTCATGAAAAGCGGTGAGAGAGAAGCCCATATTACCGAATTTGCGGTCGATACTCAGTTCATATTTATTCCGGGTAAAGGCCCGTATATCGGTATTGGTACGATCTATAACCTGGGTATTGACAACGGCCAAACGGTTTTCAGGATTCTCAGTATCGTAATAAACGGAATCCACCACATCAAAATATACCGGGTTGGGATAGACCATGCTAAGTGTGGGTGATTTGACGGTTCGGCCGTATCCCATGCGTATTTGCGTATTACGCCCGGCATAAACGACAAAATTCAAGCGGGGATTCAAAAAATGTCCGAAATCGGTCTGCACAAACTTTTTCGGATTATCCCAGGCCAGTCCTGTGAAACCAAACATTTCCCAGCGCACCCCCAATTGCAGGGTAAAATCCCGGAACCAGTGGCCGGTAATTTCGTCTTCGGTGAATAAGGCCAGTTGAGTCATGCCCGGGATATCCGTATACGATCGGGGACGATCGCCTTCATTGGCTGAATTCCTGGGCGGTTTGGCCGGATCGAACTGCCGTCCGGGGCCGTTATTTAACTCATGGCGGGCGGTGATACCCATTACCCATTTATGCAGCCAGTTGCCTCTCATCCATTGGTTCTGATAATCGATTTGTGTAAACACATTCCAGGCCCGTCCCTTAACCTGCAACTGCGACATATATTCCTGAACAAACAGTCCTTCGTGTACGCCTGGTTGCATGCGCACTCCAATCACTCCGATATCGCGACTGACGATTTTTTTGATGTAAGAATTCTGTCGATCCAGATTGAGGGCATACAACCATTTCAATCGTTGTTGATTGGACCATTCGTACTGTATTTTGCCGGACAGGCGCGTATCAAAGCTACGGTTATAGCGCTCCGTTTGCAGAATATCTCCTTCCCGCCTGTCCTGTTCATCGAGAACTCGGGTATAATTGAACCGGTTAACTACGGTCAGACGGTCTTCCCAATAATGGCCGAATAAGCCGGCCTGCAATCCAATACGGCTGAAAACATCGTTATCAATACGAATATTGCGTAAGCTGCGGGCGTAATTGACATTAAAATTCATCTCATGGTTCTGCCATGCGTATCCCCCGCTGGCATTAAGCTCCTGGTTGCGGGGATTGTATTTATATTTGGTGCGAAACGGTACATAACCGCTTTTGGTGTCCACAACAATGGCCCCGCTGGTGAGATCACCGAATTTAGCGGAGGGGATGCCGCGGATCACTTCGATGGATTCGATGTTATCGGCGGGTATTTTTCTTAAATCTATGCCGGAGTTGACGGTCACCCGATAGGTGGTGGCATCATTGAGTTTGGTATCGATCTGCATGTTGGCGTTATTGGAAATCGGGATTTCATCCATCAGCACCTGTGTTCCCAGGGCGGCGTTGCGATCGGCTTCATCCACTGTTTCCAATTGTCGGAGCTGAATTTGTTTAACATCTTCCAGTCCGGGATTGGTAAACTTCTGTCCCGGTATCAATTCCAGTACATCGCCCAGACTGGACGCCTGAATATGTTCGATTTCACCGGAATGAATACGGGTGGTGGTGGCAGTCTGATCCGGTAATAGTTCCCGGTCGGCGGTAACTTCGATGCCGCCGATATAAAATTTTTCGTCTTCGGACGCCCCCTTTTGCAGGTAAACTTCATCATACCATGTCTGGTCTTCGAATACATCCACATTGAGGCGGACCGTCTTGCCGTAAGAAGGGGCCATAAAGGTAAGACTATAGCGGCCCGCGGGAATCCGCCGGAAAGCGAAGAAGCCTGTGGAGTCCGTGCGGGTTGATCGGTCCAGCTCCACTACTTTTACCAGGACATCCGCTAAGCCGCGATTACCTTCAACCGTTTGTACGATTCCGGCTACGTTTCCAGCAGGCTGGCCTAGAATGGATCCCTTAATAACCAGAATTATGATTAGAATTATCCAATTAAACCTGTTGCGCATGAGATTAAACAACCGCGTTTGCACCAAAGATTAAAAGTATTGCCGGAACTGCAGAGCAGCGTTCAATACGCCACGTTGATCGTTTCCGGCATCGTTAATATTTACCTTCCGTCCATATTGCACTACCCCGTCCAGTTCCCAATTTACATGGCGATAGCCGAATCCCACGGTACCTCGAAGCCCCCGGTAATCACCAAAATAATTCCAGACGTCTGCTTCATCATATTCCTGATAAATCAGCCCTGTTCGAAGATGCCATGAGGGCGTCAGAGCATATTCCAAACCGGCGTGTGCCTGCCAGTTGGCAATGGTTCCTTTCCGGTATTGATGGGCCAGATAATCGTCCTCATCCGGATTTCTGACATCATATTGAACTTCACCGGCCAGCATGAGGGCCGGCTTGTATAATTTATGGGATGCCCCGATGGTTATGTGATGCCGGGTAATGCGTTTACGATGAAACAACAAACCGGCCTGCGGCTCACGGGCCCAGCCATCGGTAAACCGGTAGTGATAGGCGAAGCTGATGGCCGTATTTTTGCGCATACCCGCAAAATATCGCCAGGCCGTAGTCATGGCATATTGTTCGGCCTGAAAATAGCCATCATAGTAACGGGTTATTGTCCCGTCAAACAATTCATGCCACTGATAATAATAGTTGGTCATAATCACACCATTCAACCGGTCACTGGTCCAGGCTATTTGAGGCCGCAGGTTGAAGCCCTCATACGTGGCGGTTCGCTCATAGGTACCCACTTTAAGGCGAAATTTATATTCACCCCGGTATCGGTAAGTAATGGGGGATTTACCGTCCGGCTGTTTAACCTCTTTGGTGATATCCTGAATATGGTAAGGGCCGTAACTCAAACCCAGTGACAGATTTCCGTTTATACGGTAAACAGCATGCAAGCCGGCGCGCACCACCCGATTAATGATTTCCGGTCGGGTAAATTGCTGCTTGAGTCCCCGGTTGATGGCGTAAGTCAACGAAGCGCCCAGATACCATTTTGGGCTTAGCCAATAATTATAGGCAACATTGACTTTGGGGCCCAGAAAAGTCATATCACCTTGGGTGGAATCGGCCAATACAAACGGATCGAGGCCATAGGGTTGGCGTTCAATGGCCCGGTTCAGCCCCAGGCGAAAATCCGCTGTATACATCAGGCTTCCGTAAAAAGTCTGTTGTCCGTCCAGATGTTTCTGGCCCGAGAACAGCAAATCATCACGGGAACGTTGTTTGGCATCCCAATGCCGGTGAAGCGCACCCCATTCGTTATCGGAACGAGCAGCATAACGCATCCAGTTCAGGGAATCATTCTGCTTCAGCCAGGCCACATTGCCCGCCCACTGATACAGATTAATACGGGAGTCCCTGTCCGGGACAGCCAGGGACATATCACCAACGGCTTTCAGTCGTTTATCGCTGGCCCCTAAAGGCAGGGCTATACTTACATACAAAATAAAATATACTAAAAACTTTAAACGCTTCATTCGTTCTAATATCCGGGGGTTGGGTGATTGATGGTTTCAAAATCCAAAGTACTATTGTTCGAGTCAAATCCAGGCAGACGGCGTTCGGTTGATTTACCGCTATAACGGGTAGCGCCAAAACCGGCTAATCCGGCATCTACACGATACGTCAGTAATTTTGCACTTTTGCGGCTTGAAGAATATTCCACAGCATCAATTACCGTGTTTATTGGAATATGGACATATTGAACTCGTCGTCTTTCATTATAATCACCGTACTGCCATTCCGAGCCATCAGTCAGAATTAAACCGCCATGCAAAGTAGAGAGAAAAAAATCATTGGAAGATTCCGGAATGATATTGATTATGTTGGGTGCTGGACTGTCATAATCACCTTGGTAGGGATTAAAAAACTCCCAGTCGGCCTTGCGCAAATCGATGGAAGAAGCAATGAATTGTGTATGATCATAAGCATCTATAGCTATTACGGCAAACTCACCGGGATTCAATGGATAGGACAGGCCGGTTAAAGGCTGACCGGGAAATTGATAAAGCCAGATGCCTTTCACATAATCAACCGAATCCATACCAATAAAAGAATCAATAGCAGTCTTGCAAAACATCATTCCATCCAGATGTACCTGGCGACCCGATGCATTGTACAACTCGATAAACTGGTCATGAACATAGTTGGCATCATTGACCGGGCCACAAAAATAGATCTCATTGATCATGAGGCCCCTCGATCCGGTCATACCGATTTTCAGGGTATCCACATGATGCGTTTGCCGGTTCAAATTTACAAGTTTGACGGCACGCAAAAACACCGTATTCTGCACACCATCAGCCGCATCGGAGATTTTTACTTCACGCTCTGCCAAAACGTTGTACGATGATAAGGACAGCCTATCAAACACTGCCTTACCGTCTTGATCCGTATAGACGGTATATTGATCCGGAGTAGCATCTCTTGAATAGTAGGTATTGGAAGTCAGTGTAACCCGCACTTTTTCAATAAGATTTACCTCCGTAAAATTACTAGCATCCGATAACCCGGAATCGTCTTGGATAAAAACGGTATATTGCATCGATCCGTCAACAGATATGGGCATGGGTTTTCGGCAGGCTACCAGTGCAGCCAACATAGTTAAATTCCAAATTACTATCGTTATTGTAAAGCGGTTCATGATCTAACTTTTATCTCATTCATGTTGATAGCCGGGTGTTGGATGATCGATAACGATAAAATCCAGTGTACTGTTATTGGTATCGAAACCGGGTATACGTCGTTCTGTGGATTTACCGCTGTATTTGGACATACCTACCCCTGCAAATCCGGCATCCACCCGCCGGGTTAGTTCCTTGGTGCTTTCCAGGCTGGAGGCATATTCCACAGCGTCGATAATCGTATGCAAAGGCAAATGAATGTATTGATAATTCCCCGATTGACTGTATTCACCATAATACCATTCCGAACCATCCGCCAGAATGACTCCGTTATGGGAAAGATTGATCATAAAATCCACCGAATTGTCGGGTGCAATATTCGTAACATTGGCGGGCGGACTATCGTAATCGCCTTTATAGGGATTATAAAATTCCCAGTCGGCGGTACTCAAATCGATGGATGAACCGATAAACTGAGAATGATCGAATGCATCCTGCGCTATTACGGTGAATTCACCGGGCAGCAAAGGATAATTCCGGCCGGTTAGCGGCTCACCCGGGAACTGATAGATGTACAAAGCCTGCATAAAATCGATGGTATCCATCTGCGGATGCTGCCTGGACAAAGCCCGGCACAATACCTTGCCATCCAGATAAACCGTATCTTTGGACGGATTATACAGTTCCACAAACTGATCATAAAAATAAAAGGCATTATTCACCGGGCCGCAGTAATAAATTTCATTGATTACCAGGTCGGAAGCGGTCTCCATAATGGTCTCGACGGTATCTATCATTTCGGAACCGGGCATCAAATCCACAATCTTAGAACCTCTTAACATTACGGTGTCCATCATGCCTGTCTCCGTATCTTCATAGATCCATTCTTTTTGCACATCAACACTGTAGGAAGCCATAGGTAAATCTTTGAAACACACTTGGCCATCAGCATCGGTCACAGCGGTGAACGTCTCCGGTTTGTTTTCTGTGGTATAATAACTGTTGGATGCCAAAGTGACCGTTGCATGGGAAACCGGCGAATAAGCTAACATGCTATCGCCCTGCACAATTCCGGAAGCATCTTTAACCACCACGGTAAATTCCATTTGGCCATCCTGTTGAGTGGGCATGGTCCGCTGGCAGGCCACGGATAACCATATCGAAAATAATACAATGCCCCAAATTCCGGTTTTCATTGGTTTCCCCTAAAACAATTCATTGAGTTTACTGCTAAAGGCGATGCCCCAGAAAATATCGGGGTTGCGGCTGCGCCAGAAACCGCGCCGGTCCAGATAATAAGCCTGATCGTTTAAAATGTTTTCGACAAAAAGCGAAATATCGGCGCCTTTAAACAATGATTTGCTGACGACAATGCTGAACAACCATTTATCATTGGGCCGGCTTTTATCCACCGATGTATCCAAAGGATCCAGAGACCGATCCAAACCCATGGCGGTTGATGTTGCCGGTGAAATGGCATAATTGCGACTGTTGTAAAAATACCCTTTGGCGGACCGGTCGGCTTCCATAATATCCAGATCACGATCCCACAGCACCTGTTGGGCCCTTAGGGTAAACCACAATCCCAGCGATTTATGCACATAGTCCACAACATAATTTACCACTGTTTTTTGATTCCAATGCTGATAGGGACTGTAATACGGTACAACCTGCATATCTTCAGGCACCACCCAGCCTCCGCTTAACGTGTCCCCTTCGGAAAACCGGCGCACATTGGTATAGTTGTTGTAGTTGTCACTACCGTATTTTTTGAATTTAAAGGCTGCATTGATTACAAAGCGCATATTCAATGGTTTAATGCGGTGGGTATGTAAGCGCACCTCCAAACCGGAGCTCTCGGTCCAACCCAAATTGACATATCTCGAATATTTATGATCCGTGGTTGTAACGGATTCCTCAACAATCCGGTTGGTCGATTGCGGCCAATCCGGCCAGAAATATATGTTATAACTGTAGGGGATATTCTCATCTCTGGGAATACCATCGGTGTTCTGATGGTAACCGATCAGGGAAATACCCACATCGCCTATCTGCTGTTCCAGGGCCAGTTCGTATTTGGTGCTTTGATAACCATCCAGGCTGAAGTCGCTGCGGTTATATTGATAGGTGGAAACCAGGGGCACGCGATAAGTAGAATCGCTGCCGTCAGCCGCTTGTGTCGTGCGCATGGTGTAATCGAATACATCCAGAAAAAAATCTTCCGGATACATATAAGAGAGGGCCGGTGTTTTGGATGCTTTACTGAAGGTACCTCTTACCTGCGTGTGATCGGTCAGTTTGATTTTGAAGCCCAGGCGCGGATTAAAAAAAGTGCCGTTTTGGGCGTCAAAGATGTCTTTATCGTCCAGTAAGTTGGCCGGATTGAAAGATTGTGGATTGTAGCTGTCCAATCGGAAGCCGTATTCGATGGTATACGGCAGGAGCCAAACCCCGGTCATGCGGTTTTCGGCAAACAGAGCCAGCTGAAACAAACCGGGCGTATCATTAAACGAGCGGGGCCGGGTGTTGAGCTGACCTCCGGGAGGTTTCAACAAATCGAAGGATTTGCCCGGACCGGTATTATCATCGCCCTGAAATTCACCGCCAATCAAAAAACGGTTTAAAATATCCCCCCATAAAATGTTGCGCTGATATTTGAGTTTGCTGCCAAACGACCATTCATAACCAATGGTCTTCACTTCACTGAAATAGGAGGCGTCCTGCACAATGATGCCTTCCCGCGTGCCCGGCTGCATGCGGTCTGTCCATACTTCCACCTGTGGCGTTTGCAGGCGGCGGTACCAGCTGTTGCGCCTTCTGAAATCAAGGTAATTGCGCATGTACAGATGGGCTACCGGATTAAAATTATAATCCATTTGGTGGGCATAAACGAAGTGATGATCGCGGTTGTAAGCTTTGGTCCCGTATGGATCGCTGTCGTCGCTGTCCTCTTCGATCTTACGGTTATACCGAAACTGCTGGGTGAAATCAATACGGCCGTCCCTAAACGTATTCAGCGATTTAACGCTGCCTGCAATACGGTGATATTCGTCGCCGGAAATGCGGATATCCCGCTCACTGTATCCGTAATTAATATTGTAAACCAATTCCGTACGGCCGTAACGCAAGCTGCCCATAAGATTGGCTTCCCGGCTGTCGGGATTATTCTTCACTTTAAAACGGGTGGGCACATTAGACGTGCGGGTTTTGACTTTCACCAGACCCTGGGAATGATCGCCGTATTCCACGGAAGAAGCCCCCGAAACCACCTCTACCCTTTGCAGGTTTTCAGCAACCACTTCGCGCAAATCGTATTGCCTTCCGCTGGTCGTCTGCACATAACTGCCATAGCCCACACCTACCCCCGATTGCAAATTGGCGTTATTGGATAGCGGTACATCATCCACAATGATTTTGGTACCGAACAATGCGGCCTGGTCATCCCGGGCATTATCAAAGGTACGTAACTGCACACTCTGTTTACGTTGCAAACCGAAATTGGAAGTGATTTCGTTGCCGGGAATCATCTGCAGTACATCCCCTAGGCTATTGGCCTGCATGTGTTCGATTTCGCCGCTGGTAATGCGGTGTACCGTTTCCGGTTCCTGTGAAAGCAATGCCCGGTCGGCCGTCACCCGTATACCGCCGATTTCCAGAAACAGAAATTCATTTGTATCACCGGGATACATTTGAACATTCAAATGCGTCATTTTATCCGCATACACCTGCACCTCGGGCATGACCAGAGAATAATAACCGGGTTTAATGAAAATGAGTGAATAGGTATCCGGAGCCAAACCAGCAAATTTATAATGTCCGCGGGGATTGCTTTTAAGAGAAGTTTCCGTGCCTTCTATCTTGATGATTACATCACCCAGCCGTTCCGCGCCGGCAGCTGTTTCTACATGGCCCACAATCCCCCCGTAACCGGATTCGGCCCGGTTCTGCCGCTGCTGGTGTTTGCCGGATATCTTATTTTGATGCTGAGCCAATAAAAGAACAGGAAAGCAAAATAGTAGAACCAGAAATGTGATTTTTTTCATTTGGATTCCGCTATTAACAAGTAATTATAGAATTATGGAAATATATGAATAAAATCAGGAATAATGCAATCCGAAAATTACTATGAGGAAAAAGTCTTAAAGTCCTCTGCGCAGGCGGGCCACCGGTATCTGCAACTGCTCGCGATATTTGGCCACCGTGCGACGGGCGATAGGAAAGCCTTCTTCTTTCAATACTTTGGATAGTTTTTCATCACTGAGTGGTTTTTTGGGGTCTTCAGCCTCCACAAGCTCTTTGATGCGGGCCTTGATTTTGCGAGTTGAAATTTCTTCGCCGGCTTCATTTTCAATCCGTTCATTGAAAAAATATTTTAGTTCGAACACACCGTAATCGGTTTGTACATACTTGCCGTTGCATACGCGGCTTACCGTGGAAATATCCATTTCAATCAATTCTGCAATTTCCCGCATGATTAACGGTTTAATATATTCGGGGCCTTTTTCAAAAAACGGTCTTTGTTTGTCAATAATAGCGTGCATAACTTTAAGCATGGTCATCCGCCGCTGATAAATGGATGTGATAAACCAGCGGGCCGATTCAACCTTTTTACGAACGTACTGGCGGGTTTCTTTATCCGTATTGTTCTTGTTCATCAGCATCTTTTTATAAGTTGGGCTGATGCGCAATGGTGGTATGTTCCACTCATTCAAGGTAACCACAAAATCATCATCCATTTTTTCCACGATAAAATCGGGAACGATATAATTACTGCGGCTGTCAAACAAGCCTTCGCCCGGCTTGGGATTCAACTTTTTGATTTGCTCCAGGGCTTGCTCAAAGCGTTTGGGTGTAATATCCAGCAGTTCAATGATTTTGGCATAGCGTTTATTCTTAAAGTCATCGAAATGATCGGACAGGATGGCAAGGGCCACCGGATCGCTGTATTCACGCTCCCTTAACTGCACTATTAAGCATTCCTGCAGGGTACGGGCGCCGACTCCCGTGGGATCCAATAATTGAATTTTTTTCAAAACGTTTTCCACCTTGGGTACGGTGGTTTCAAAATTGATCGCCACATTTTTTAGATCAACCTCCTCATCCATATAGCCGTTATCGTGGATATTCCAGATGAGGTACTCGCCTATGGCAAATTGCTTTTCGGATAGATTAAGAATATGCAATTGTTCCATCAGATGCTCGGGCAGGGTTTTAACAAAAACTTCCGGCTTGTCGTACTCTTCTTTATTTTTATCCTTGGGGATGCGTATTTCGTAGGATTCCTGATCATTCAGGAAGTCTTCCAGGTCATTATCTTTTTGAGCCTGGTCCAGCTCTTCTTTATCATATTCATCGTTTTCCTGATTGCTGTTTTCGAATTGATCGAGTTCCTGCTCTACCTCTTCCGTTTCTTCGGCTGTGGCTTCGATTTCATTTTCATTTTCATCGCCTTCCTCCAAAACCGGATTGGTCTCTAACTCACTTTTTATCTTTTGTTCCAGGCTGAGAAGGGGTAACTGCAACAACGTGGACAGCAGAATCTGCTGTGGAGTTAATCGTTGTTCCAGCCGTAAATTTTGCTGTAAATTTATCATATTTTTTATTCTGCGATTTTTCGATCGACTTCTTATTAAATGAGCAGAGCCATTTTGGCATAATTTATGTAGGCAAATTAGCCATTTTA
>WJIP01000318.1 GCA_014730185.1 Caldithrix sp.
CTGTTATTGGATTGAATGCGATCACGGTTTAATTGTACCAGTCCGGTTAAGCCCGGTTTGTAGTCAAAATTACGGCTGGTATTAGGTGTAAATTCAATGGGAGCCCCCACCAGGGAAAGTTTCCCCTTAAAAACCTCCAGCATCCGCACCGTCCATTTGAGGAGTCCGCCCTTTTGTGTATCCAATAATTGCCCCTTCGAAGGTCCTTTCCGGTAATAGGATCGTTTTGTTACCTTTCTGAACCATAACGGCAAAATAAACAGATTAAAAGGTAATATTACAGTTAAAACCATTCCGGAAACCATCAAATCAAACATCCTTTTGACAAATCGGTTGAAAAGTTTTCCATAAGGATATTCAATATCAACCATGGGTAAATTATCCAGCCGTTCAATGCTCGATTTACCAATCATAAATTCGAGATGTCCGGGTACCATTTTGAAATCAATGCGCGGATTTTGCACAAAGGCCATGGTTGTAAGGATGGATTCGTACGAAATTTTGTGCGTTGTGAATAAAACCAAGTTAATGGTGTGCAAACGCAAATACTCAGGAAGTTGATCCAGGGAGGTAACCACGTGTATACCCTGTAATTGTTTCCCAATATCGGCTTTTTTCTGACCTACGATGCCCACAATATTGAGTGATGTATCCACCCTGTCCTGCAGTTTCTTTAACAAACTCTTCGTTTCTTCATCAAAACCAACAATCAGCGTTCGTTTGAGCCAGAAATCCTCCCCCAGAGCTGATGACGTGCGGCGGCTGTAAGCTCTTAAAATGATTCGCCAGGCAACCATCAATACGGGACTAATGAGCGCACTGACGAGTACAACACCCCGGGAATAGGCAAACTGTTTTAAGAAAAACGTTAATGCCGCCACCAGCAGATAAGTAAGTCCATTGGCTTTAATAATTTTGGACACCGAATACCGTTCCTTATTCAGACTTTCGAAGGATAGGGATGCCAGAACATAGGTTATCGTTGTTATTACGTTGATAACGATGTACTGGCTGAAGAAATCATTTAAATGAAAGCCGGATTTTATCTCATAACGCAGATAGAAACTGATAAACATGACGACATTAAGGATAATCATATCCAGTATAACGGGGTAATAAATCTTTAAGTTATTGCGAAAGAATATAAAGATGGCCCTTAACACCGTACCCAGTAAAATGAGCCATTTAAACGGATATACATATTTTTGCTGATAATGTTTTTTATAGAACTTGTACAATGAACGGTTAAAATTAACGGCGTAGTCCAGATTATTTTTTTTAGTGCTTTCCCCTTTATAATGGATGATTTGGGAGTTGGGCACGTAGTAAATTTTACCCCCCTGCTGATTAATACGATGACAATAATCGATATCTTCGCAATACATAAAAAAATCTTCGTCCAAAAAACCGACCTTTTTCACCATGGAACGTCTCATCATCATGAACGAACCGGATATGGCCTCAACCTGGCTGATTTCGTTTTCATCCATATAGGTTAAATTGTATTTACCAAATATGCGGCTGCGGGGGAACAGGCCGGCAAAACCGATCATTTTCCAGAAAGCTGTCAACGGTGTGGGAATGGAATGTCTGCAATCCACTGAAAAGGTACCATCCGGGTTGAGTATTTTAGGGGTCACAGCTGAACAATCAGGATATTCCTCAAAAAAGTCCAGCAATTTACTAAAGGTGTCTTCCTGCACAACGGTATCCGGATTCAGCAGCACGATGAATCGGCCGCGGGCTTTTTTCAGGGCCAAATTGTTGGCTGCAGAAAAACCCAGATTGGTATCACTTTCAATCAAATGAACATCCGGAAACCTTTTTTTGACCATTTGCCCGGAACCATCAACCGAGGCGTTATCCACAACAAAAACCTCAGATGAAATTCCATTTAAAGCTCTTTCCACCGAGTGCAAAGCATGTTCTAAAAATTCACGCACGTTGTAACTGACGATAATTACGGAGATAATCTTCTTTTCAGGCATAAAATCAATCCATTTAAATATTTATCGCCTCAAAATAAATAAAATCAATGAGCGCATTAATATTCGCAGATCAAAGGATAATGACATGTTTTCAAGATAAAACAGGTCGTGTTTAAATTGTTCACGTTTATGTTTCAAGGCCGTTTCATAGCGGTATTTGACCTGTGCCCAGCCTGTAAATCCCGGCCTTATTTGAAATCGCCGATTAAAAAATTTTATTTTTTCCCGCAGTATTTTTACCGTTTCCACAGTCTCGGAACGGGGACCAACAAAACTCATTTTACCCATGATAATATTAACCAGCTCCGGAAATTTATACAATCGGGTAAAATAAAGAAATTTACCCATGGCATTCATTTTTGTCTTGCCCGGCGGATAAAGGGCAAAATTGAGCATACCGAAAATACGTCCGTAACGACCGACTACATTGGTAATCTGCAAAGGGGGATAGATACCGCTGATAATTTGTCCGGCGATTATGAGAATGGCCAGCGGACTAAGTATTACAAATAAACATAATGCCAGCAACACATCAAAAATACGTTTTAGAATCCACTGCCATAAATACATGCGATCGGGGAACAATCGAATCAATGGATGCCCGATAACTTCCTCCGTCTTATGACCGGTCACCGCATCGTAAATCTGGGGAATAATTTTAAATATCACCGATGAGGATTCCGCTTTGGATACGATGGACAGAACTTCATCACGGGAATGTTGATTAATAGCGATGATAATTTCTTCTATATTAAAGCGCTTGATAAGATCCGGAATGTCTTCATAGTCGCCTAAAGGTTTCAAATCATAGAAGGGTTTTTCACTTTTCCCTTTGGTGACATATCCGACAATATCGTATAGTAAATGTTGATTGTTATATATATCTTTTAAAAGTTTCCTTCCTTTATTGCTGGCACCAACGAGTAAGGTTTTATGGGGAGCATATTCCAGAATAGCGAACCATTTTTCTATCATAATTACCAATAACCGACCAAAACTCACCAAAACAATCATTGATACACCGTAGAGTAATAAATTTATTCTCCCTTCCGAAAAAACCTGCCCCGGCTGCAAAATCTGAGTAAAAATAAATAGAATTAATACACCAAGAACGATCACTTTCACTACCCGTCGCACCTGATCGAATCGGGAAACATCCCACCGCATGGCATAGAGATTGTGCATAACAAATAATCCCACCCAGAATAATGACAGTATTAAGGGAACGGGTGTAAATAATAAGTCATCAAAAGCTACAATGCGTTCACTGGGTAAATATTCAGATTTAAATCGCAACCACCAGATAAATACCAGTGCAGCATTGATACAAATAATATCGCTGACAGCCAGTATTATTTTATGCCACATCCGTTTTATGGATAAAGGTGCAATACCCTCCTGAACTTCAATAATCATTTCATCCCCGTAAATCGTGCGGGTGCGTTTGGCCTCCAAATAACCCATACGTTTCAAACCGAAGAATGAAAGGATTAAAACAAGTATCAATAAAAGAACACCGTAAAAAGGTGATTGAATAGCCATCAAATAGGCCGTCAGGCCATAGATAAATGCCGCCAGATAAATGATATGTACCGCTTGTAAATGGGAGAGTCCCAGAAATATTAGGCGGTGATGAAGGTGATCTCTATCCGGTTTAAACGGATGACGACCACTGTTCAATCTTCGGAAAAAAGCCACACTGGTATCACCAATGGGAATAGCCAAAGCAATGATGGGTACCGCTAGGGCAATGCTACCGGCACTGTATTGAAAAATGCGTAAGGATAGTACTGCCAGCATCAGGCCTAAAAAAAGCGAGCCCGTATCGCCCATGAAAATAGACGCCGGATGGTAATTAAATCTCAGGAATCCCAGAATGCCGCCTAAGAGGGATAAAATGATTACTGCCGTCAATAAATCGCCGTTTTGCCAGGCAAACAGGAAAAAAACCGTCCCGGCAATAAAACTAACACCCCCGGCCAAACCATCCAGTCCGTCCAGTAGATTGACAGCATTGTTCACACCTATTAGCCATAAGTAAGTGATGGGGATGGATAGCCATCCGAGGTGAATAATATCGACAAAGGGAATATACACCGCCTCAATACGCCAGCCCCAGAAAACCACCAGCGTGACAGCCAGAAATTGACCACCAAATTTTTGGGGAGCATTCAGACCTTTCAAATCATCCCAGACACCCAGAAGGACAGTAATGATTGCCGCTGTCAGTAAAGGCCAGAATTCACTAAGTAAAGGAACAACCTCAAATGGTCGTAGAAGGAAAAAAACACCAAGCCCGGTTATGAAACCGCTCAAAATACCTAAACCACCCAGATGAGGCATAAAGGCTTTATGGACTTTGCGGTAATCAGGATATTCACCAATTTTATAATGTATGGCTAATTTCCTGACAATGAATGTAACCAGGAGACCAGCCATAACAGAGGTTGTAAATATAGTCACTAACATTCTGTTTTAAGATTCCGGGCTACCCGTTGGGCAGCATTTGGTTAATACCGCATTTCGAATCCCATATAGAATTCATGATAGATCCGGTGTATATTCGGTTCATTGCTGTCGATGTAATTATAGCGTCCCCGTAAAAACAGATCATTGAATAGTTCATAATGCACATAACATTCCAGGCGCTGCTCTGTTGTCAGCAAACCATCTAAAAATTGTCTTTCCTGCGGATCAAATGAACGATGCCCTAATAAAATATCACCGCCTATATTCTTATCTGCAAAATTATCGCCATGTTTATATTGCCGCCATTTAATACCGGTAACCAGACGCTGATGCCAGTATTTATTTATGTGTATGTAATAAAGTTCAGAATTGGGTCCGGCCCAATGCCCTAAAGACTGGCCATCGGTGGTGTAACTGTTAATGCCGTATTTGTGCGTATAAACCCAGGGCATAAGAGCGGCATATTCCATCCTTAAGTTAAGATTGGCTAGACCGAAGGGATCGGTTTTATAAAATCCAAACAAAAAAGCGTGCTTATTACCGAACCAGTTTGTACCCAGTTTGCTCCGCCGAAATTCATCAAGAAATACGCTGCCATAAATTTTGCTGCCGAATCCGGCCAGCCATTCAAAATCTATGGCGATTGTTGCATTATCCCGATCCCGTAATTTATGCTGCACCGCCCGGTAAAAATTAAAAGGGATCAGGTAAGCCCAATCGGCATATCGATAACCATATATGAAATGTTCACTAAAACCCAAGGTTAACCGGCGTTTGATGGAAACCTCCAGACGATGCGCGGCAACCCATTTATCGGGATAAAGCCTGAGATTATTTTCCAGAGTATCGGCTGCCAGAGATTGCAGCTTTCCATGCAATGCTATAAATTTACCCCATCCCCATTCCTTGGATATACTTATGTACGGATACGGTTCCGGGTCCCGGGATAAAATGAGTTTGCCCGATTCCCCAAAGCCCCATTCAATCTCCTGCTGGGCAAATTGTAATTGAACGTATCCCGTATTCCAGCTTATCTCTCCTCGCGTACGGTCGGAATAGCGCGGTTCATCGGCCCTCTGTTGTGACCAGCTTCCTTTGAGTATGGGATGCCCCAGGGCATAGGGTTCATCACCCAGAATTCGGTGTAAAACAACCTCCCACTGGTATCCGAAATTATGATTAAAGAGTCCCCTGAACCGATATTGCTGCCAGTTTGCCCAACGATAATCTCCGTTGGATCGGGTTTCATAGGTAGCATTCTGTATATAATCAAAATAAAAGTTATCTCCGCCATCTTCCCATAAAAAAACATGATTTTCTTCTTCCGGGTGCTTTTGTCTAAAAAAACGCACAAAATCTTTTTTAAAATTATCCACGCCGGCTAAAATCGAGTACCAATTCTGCCCCTCAGGCACAAGAGCATTACGTTTGTTGGGTTGAATTTCATACCGGAAATCCAGCAAATAATCGGCCAGACGGCGCCTGTCTATAGGCGTTAATCGCAATTTATTTATATCCACAACCTGCAGGAAGCGGGCCACCTTTGCTCTGCTGTATGGACGCACGCCATCCAGTAAATTATGCACGATCCCCAGGGTCTCCATCCGTTCCAGAAAGTTATAAACGGGGTGATGTACGGGCACATTAACCGGATTTGCAGGCAAAGGATAGCGCAGCAGCGCCATTATTAAAATCAATAGAATGATGCAGTATTTGCTGCGCATGTTCACACTCCTCTTCTTTGCAACAGCGTTTTTATTAGATTCAGATAATAATCGGCCAGCCGATCCCTGTTAAAATGTTCGTGCACATAATTAAAACCATTTTGTCCCATCTCTGCGCGTATATCGGCATGCGGTTTTAAAAATTGAATCTGGGTCATCAGTTTATCCGCATTCTCAGGCTCACTGAATACACCGGCTCCGGCATCCTGCACAATTTTACGGGCCTCACCGTCGACACTTATCAATATCGGACGGCGCATGGCCATAATCTCAAAAATCTTGGAGGGTATCACTTGTTTAAATAGCGGCAGTTTACGTAGGGTTACCAGAACAATATCCGATAAGGCATAAAATTTAGGTAATTCACTTTTACCTACCTGGTCGTGAAAAATAACATTATTCAGATTAAGACGCCGGGCCTTGTCCTTCAGCTTTTCTTTCTCGGCACCCTCCCCCACCAGCAGAAATATACAATCCGGATCATTGCGCATCAGGTGTGCAGTGTCCAATACCTTGTCCAGAGCATGCGATAAACCATGCGTGCCGATATACGAAATAACAAATTTTTCCTGTAAGTTTTTATGGCGCTTGACCGTATCCGCATCATAATTGTTCTTGAATAAATTTAAATCCACACCATTTTTAATGATTGAAATTTTATGGCCTTTTAAGCCCCTTGAAGTTAACACGTCATAGGTGGAATCAGCCACTCCCACAACGTGTAAAGCTTTGCGATACAGAAACATTTCCACCCACTGCAAAAAGCGGATTGCATATTTATTGCGCAATAGTCCCAACTGCACAATGGATTCCGGCCATAAATCCCGCACTTCAAAAATGAAGGGAAGGCCTTTCAATCGACTGATGATGTAGCCGGCAATACCCACAAAAAACTGCGGACTTGTGGCGATAATCACATCCTGTTCACCAACCTTGCCGGTGCCCTGCACAATACTGGACATCATAAAGGACATGTAGGATAAAATTCGTTTAAAAAAACCTTTATTGGGGGCGGCGTAGATATAAGTACGTACCACATCGATGCCGTCTTTTTTTTCTTTAAGATAATGGTATCCGCGATATTCCTCTGGAATCACCCCGGTGGGATGATTGGGAAAGCCTGTTAAAACCGTCACCCGGGCCTCGGCTTTAACCCAACGTCGGGATAATTCATAGACTCTGGCTGAGGGAGCACCCATTTCCGGGGGAAAATACTGGGAAAGATAAAGAATATGTGGTTGATCAGCCATAAATACGATTAAGTGTACTCCATATTGGTTATTATGAAAGACTTAGATCATGCAAACTGATGCGTATGCCTCTGAATTTTCAATAGCATAGTTAATTTATGGGCAAAATATAATTTTATCAAGCTGGCCTGAACCATTCAAAGATGTATCAATGCGATTACACCTGATGGATTCTCGTATTATTTTCAATAAGTTTATGGTGCAGCAAATGAATGGTTTGATTGATGTTATTTTCATCGATGATGAACATAAAACTGATTTGGGTGGCAAACTGGGATATCAAATCAATGGGAATACCTTTGTCCTGCAGCATTTTAATAATTTTCCAGGCCAGCTGTGGATGTTCTTTCATGCGCTCGCCCACTACACTGATGATTGCTTTTTGTTCCATTACATCAAACCGATCGATGTCCGGCAACTCCGACAACATGGACTGCAAGGCGGCGTTGCCCTCAACGGTAAGCGTCAGTTTCGTGGCCGACTTGGAAACGGCGTAAACCCGCATTCGCAAATCGGAAAGGCGCTGAAACAATCTACCCATCATATCGGTATTCAATAACAACTGTGATGCCTGAATAGTGATTAATGTGATATTTTCCTTATAGACAATAGACTTAACCGGTCTTTCATCCGCTTCAACGTTGTGGTTAAGGATGAGTGTACCCCTGGATTGGGGCCTGGTTGAATTAAGCACATATACCGGGATCCCCTTTTCCAGTGCCGGCTGAATAGCTGCGGGATATAAAACCCTGCCGCCGAAATATGCCAGCTCCGAAGCCTCGTCGAACGTCATAGTTTCCAAAACGCGGGCCGTGGGGATAATAGTGGGATCAGCCGTCAAAATGCCATCCACGTCCGTCCAAATCTGGATCTGTTCGGCACCGATAGCGGCTCCCAGAAGAGAGGCGCTGAAATCGGAGCCGTTGCGACCCAACGTGGTCGGTACGCCCTCGGAGGTGGCACTTATAAATCCCTGCGTAATGACCGCCTGTTCCTTTTGCATTAAAGGCAGGATGCGTTCTGCCGCCTTTTCTTTTATACTCCGCAAAACCGGAACAATCTGCTTATTATGATTGGTGGTAACCATAATTTCCCGGGCATCTACCCATTGCGCTGATAGACCTTTGTAATTTAAATATGTGGATAGTATCACGGAGGAAAGAAGCTCCCCGATTGATAATACGGCATGACTTAAATCATCAATCTGAATGCGAATGGTCCGAGTGGCCGATAAAAGAACCGCTAACTTTTCAACTTCCGTATGAATAGCGTGTCTTAATTTTGTAAAATAGGATGTGTTATCCAACAATTCTTTAATGACCACAACATGCTTGTGTTCTATTTCTTCAATTATGGATTGAATGGCGGATGCATCCTGCCCGGCGGCTGCCTTCACCGAATCTTGCAGTATATCGGTAACTCCCGCCATGGCCGAAACCACAACCACCGGCTTAGTATGGATATGGGTTTCAATAATGCCGGCCACATTGCGGATGGCTCTGGCATCTTTGATCGAAGTACCGCCGAATTTCATAACACGCATATTTTTTACTCCTCTTGCGGACCGTTCAAACTTAATACAGTGGTTAGCCTGATCGGATATGTGATACATCTATGCAATCAGCCCATTCCCATATCATGAATCATCTGCCATCGGCCTTTGTCCTGTGCTCATGACCACTCTGCAAAAAGGGCTGTACGATAGCGGTTAGTTGGTCAAACTCTATGAGAAAGGCGTCATGTCCGTTCATCGATCGGATTTCTGCGTATCTGCCCCGGTGAATGGCTGCCGCGATAGCCTTTTGTTCGTGCACGGGATATAACACATCCGTATCGATACCAATGGTAAGCGTTGGTGCTTTAATGGCCGATAACGCATCCCGGAGGGTGCCGCGTCCACCTGAGACATCGTGCGTATCCATGGCCCGGGTGAGGTAAAGATAGCTATTGGCATCAAAACGGTTAACCAGTTTCTGACCCTGATAATTGAGGTAACTTTCCACCTGATATTGATTGGTTTGCGACCACTTTTGATCCGTGGGCTGGATGGACTCATATCGAAAGCGGTTATTAAAACTGACATCCGTACGATAAGAAATCATACCGATTTTGCGGGCTAAACTCAGACCGCTCAGCGGTTGTTCATCGTAATAACCACCCTGCCAATGCGGATCGTTGCGAATGGCCATACGGGCAAGATGATTCAGGGCGATCCCCCAGTCGGTATGCCGGGCCGGGGTGGCGATGGGTACCAGCTTTTGCACACTTTCCGGATATAAAATACCCCACTCCAGAACCTGCATTCCTCCCAGAGAACCACCAATGACCATAAGAATTTGATCGATGTTCATCTGCCGCATTAATGCATATTGAACACGCACCATATCTCTGACGGTAATCTGGGGAAAATCCGGGCCGTACCGTTTCCCTGTACCCGGATTAATGCTGAACGGACCAGAAGTGCCGTAGCAGCTGCCTAGCACGTTGGTGCTTACAATAAAATACCGTCGGGTATCCAGTAATTTCCCCGGACCGATAATACCATCCCACCATCCTTTGCCCTTTCCATTTATGGATGCCAGCAGTGGGGCTTGGGTCACAGCTTCCTCAGGAAAAACTGCCGGGCCGGCTACATGCGCGCTTCCCGTTAAGGCATGGCATACAAGGATAACATTACTTTTTTGGTCATTGAGGGCACCATAGGTTTCGTAGGCAACGCTAACCTTTGTCAAAACGCTACCATTGTCCAGATTAAAAGGTTCCTTCAGTGTTGTAAACTCAATCTTTCGATTGAGACCGTTACCGTCAGAATTTGCAGACTTTGTCTCCATCACCGCTCATTTCTTTCCATTAACATTGGCATTGTAAATCCTCTAAAACAATCAACTGCTTTTGTGCAAAGCCTGTTCAAAATCAGCAAAAATATCATCAATATGTTCAATACCCACCGAAACACGGATTTGATCCTGCAATACACCGGACTGTCGTCGTTCTTCATCAGATAATTGCTGATGGGTTGTAGATGCCGGATGTATGACCAGCGTTTTGGCATCGCCCACATTGGCTAACAAACTGGCCAATTGCACATGATTGATAAATTTTTTACCGGCCTCAAATCCGCCTTTAATACCAAAACAAAGCATACTACCGAATAATCCCTCACGCAGATAATTTTTAGCCTGGACATGATAGGGGTGGGATTGCAGTCCCGTATACCACACCCATTCCACCCGGGGATGCTTTTCCAGCCAGCGAGCCAGAGTCAGAGCATTGGCACAGTGGCGCTCCACCCGCAATGAAAGGGTTTCCAAACCCTGTAAAAACAAAAAGGCATTAAAGGGGCTTAACGCCGGACCATAATCCCGCAAACCCTCTACCCGGGCGCGGACAATAAAGGCAATGTTGCCCATGGCGCTGTCCGGTCCAAAAGCCTTCCAGAAATTAAGACCATGATATCCGGGATTGGGTTCGGTAAAAACCGGGAATTTGCCCGAAGACCAGTTGAAACGGCCGCTGTCAACAATCACTCCGCCAATGGACGTACCGTGCCCCCCAATCCACTTGGTCGCCGAAGCCGTTACAATATCAGCACCGAAATCAATAGGCCGCACCAAATAACCACCGGCACCAAAAGTATTATCCACAATTAAAGGAATGCCATGATTATGAGCTAATTCGGCCAGCGCTGTAAAATCCGGCACATTAAGCCGGGGATTGCCGAGACTTTCGATGTACAAAGCTTTGGTTTTATCATCGATCAAGCGGGCAAACGCTTCAGGATGGTCTTCTTTAACAAATTTAACATGAATACCTAATCGGGGCAGGGCAAGTTTAAACTGATTATAGGTACCGCCGTACAGCAGGCTGGTAGACACAATGTTATCGCCGGCTTCAGCGATGGTGGAAACAGCCAGAAATTGGGCGGCTTGTCCCGAGGCCGTGGCCAGGGCAGCGATGCCTCCTTCCAGGGCGGCTATCCTTTTTTCAAATACATCCGTGGTCGGATTCATGATACGGGTATAAATGTTGCCAAATTCTTTCAGATCGAATAAATCCGCAGCATGATCTGCGTTGTCAAATACATAGGAAGTGGTCTGATAAATGGGCACAGCCCGGGCGTTGGTTGCCGGATCGGGTTGCTGTCCGGCATGCAGTTGCAAGGTTTCATATTTATATTGATGCTGATGTTTATTGTTATCCGACATAAACAAACCTCCCTCACTTGAATGGATCTTAACCGGCCAAAGATGATTACCCGGCAAAAAAAAACCTCTTCGGGAAAGAATCCGGAAGAGGTTTGAGTTCTTACGCTTATCTTTCCCCGATTGGGGCAGGATTTAGCACCTTTCTCCCGATATGAAAGCGGTTGCTAAGGCTTCGCCGGGCCTGTTCCCTCCACCTTTCCTGATAAATCCGTATTATATTTATTTATAGCAAAATATATTTTCCATTGTCATTTCTTTTAAAAGTTCGTTGAACATACAAATCCCGTTCAAACATGTCAATTAAATCTTTATCCCAGATCATCATTTATTCGAGCCTTGTCTTTTCATTGATTTGGATAATGTTGCACACAACTGTATATTTTTGCCCATTATTAGGATATATTGGCAAAATGAATGAATGGACAAGACGATTAATGAACCGACATGCGGATAAAATAGCGGTGGGTGTTTTAGGGGCCACCGGCAGTGTGGGGCAAAAATTTATTCAGCTATTA
>WJIP01000031.1 GCA_014730185.1 Caldithrix sp.
CTTAGTTATATTCCACATTTTGTTTCGCAGAATGATCAACAAGCATTGTATATTTTCATAAACGGGGTTTCACCCTACAATTTTTTCACAAAATCTATCTGATTTTTTGAATCCATTCCCTCTTTTGTCTACCTTATTCAAACAAAGTTTCATTGACTGTGAGGTTAACCATGATACTTGCTTCTATCCTGCTGATTTTAGGCTTTATCATTCTGATAAAAGGTGCCGATTTGTTTGTAACCGGGGCATCTACCTGGGCCAGCCGTATGCGCATTTCACAGGTTGTTATTGGTTTGACGGTAGTGGCATTTGGCACCTCCGCCCCGGAATTGTTCATTAATATATTTGCAGCACTATCTAAAAACAGCGATATCAGTTTTGGTAATATTGTAGGCAGTAATATTGTTAATATTCTGCTCATTTTAGGTATTGCGGGTATGATGCATCCCTTGCACACGCAGAAAAATACGGTTTGGCGGGAAATACCTTTCGCTTTTTTGGCCGCTCTCGTTCTTCTTATTATGGTTAACGATATCTATTTCAACACCGGTACAAACGTAATAAGCCGTGGTGACGGTCTAATACTCATCCTGTTTTTTAGTATATTTTTAACGTACACCTTTGCCATATCCAAAGTTGAGAGCAGTGACACACCGGAAATAAAAGATCTGTCATCGTTAAAAATAACTGTGTTTATTGTAGGCGGTCTGATATTCTTAATCGGTGGGGGCAAACTAGTGGTGGACAATGCTCTGACTATTGCCCGCTTGATGGGCATGCCGGAGCGGGTTATCGCCTTAACGGTTGTGGCCATCGGGACCTCACTGCCTGAATTAGCCACCTCCGCCGTTGCGGCATATCGGGGTAAGACCGATATTGCCATCGGCAATGTGGTCGGCTCTAACATTTTTAATATTTTTCTGATTCTCGGTTTAACGGTAATTATTAATCCTATTCACTTACTGCAGGCCATTCATATTGAAATGGGTATATTATTGCTCGCTTCCGCCCTGCTTTTTTTAACCATGTTTACCGGAAAAAGACGCGTTATCGATCGATGGGAAGCCCTCATACTGGTTATAATCTACATAGGCTATACCACTTTTCTTATGATGTAAGGATTTAGATTTAGCCCAATCTGATCGTGAAGTCCGTGTAGATAACAACCGTGGCCTGCTTTTCCTTTTAGAATTTGATTATAATTGAATTTATGAGCAAATTAAACGGTCCAGTCATTATGCAGGCCAATTAGGTGCTAATAAAAGCGGATAAAACCAACTTTGTTTAAACGATTCATCGAGCATTTGAGAAAATCAATTACAACCATTCTAACGATCACTGGGCTCTTCTGCACAAGTACAAACGCCCAGATCGGTCCGGATTCATTATCCAGTCCAACCGATTCTCTCAAGTCGGCACAGACACCTTATGCCCAACAAAACACCGCCGGGAGGCCCATTTTACATTCCCTGACCGCTACTTATAATGCCCGCGGTGACCTGCACACGCAGAGTTTATTCTTTAAAGAATCGATCTATCATTTTAATCAATTAATCTATCAGAATTATACCGGAACATCGGATATTTTTTATAACCACCCGGAAATACAAATTTACGATTTTATGGATATGGGCACGCCCCGTTATATTGCGCCTGTAAATTTACTACCGCATCAGCATGCCGTTTTTTTGGATGGATTGCATGTTAACAACCCCTTAAACGGACTGTTCAACCTGCAACATATTCCTCTGGATATGATAGAACAGGTGGAAAACACTTTGCACGGAGAGGCCTTCGCCGGAACACGTCACTCACTTACAGGCGGCACGCATTTGCATTCCAGGCAACTTAACAACGAAAATCCATACACCCGTATTATGTATCGGGAGGGCGATTTCGGATTTTTTAACCTGGATATCACATTTGCCCGAAAATTGTCGGATCGATTGGCGGTTCAGCTTGGCGGTATCAATAAGTATTATGATCCGGTATCCAATACCTATCATGGGTTTCAATACCGGGGCGGTTTTCGTTACCGATGGTCGGATAACTTATTTGTTGATACCCGTTTCCAGCTTAACCGGGAACAAAGGGTTATGACCCGGTTCATCAATTTTAATACGCATAAATACCGCGAGGACAGAGATGCGGTTTATGGCCAGCTAACCTACCTTCCTCAAAAATATGACAGCACCACCTATTGGCGATTGCAGTGGTCCGCTACCGGAGATCGCAACACGGTGCGCTCTAATGAGGATACTTTTCGGGTGGACCAGTATTTCGATTATTATCATCTGGCTGTGAGTCATCAACGCCCCATCAACAAATTAAATATTAAGTTGCGTATGGGAATGAATCAAAACCGGTTCTGGGGGACCCCCTTTCACAAACGGTTTATCCGCAGTGCCCTGGAGCTAAACACGCTATTGGAATACCCTTTAGCCCAAAACCTGAATGTTCGTTACGTGATGCATAATTATTTGCGTGAACAGGATGGGCTAAGCAAAGACGGTGATGCCGTCCTAAGGTGGCACAAAAAACAAAACTGGCTTGCTTTATCGCTGCATTACAAGGAGCGCGAAGCACTTCCCCAGGAAGATCTGTTTCATTATCAAGAAATCCGGCCCATAAGCGCATTGGAAAACGAATCGATGACCGGAATCAGTCTATCGGGGCAATGGAAACCCTGGTCGAATCTCAAAATCAATGGTCGACTTGCGCATCGCAGCATCTATGATGAGATTGTTTGGCGTCACACCCACTTTGATAATAGCTCTAACAGGAATTTCTCCGCTTTTGTAGGTTCGATCCGATTAGGTCTGTGGAAATTCAAATTCAACGCAGGTGGTCAGTTCAATTTAGCGGATATCCATCTTTCGCCTGAACGTTCAGCCTGGGGTCAGCTCCGTTACCACGACCGCTGGTTAAAAGGAGCCATTATTATCGATGCCACCGCCAATGCCCACTGGTACGGTCAACATAACCGGATTCGGTATCAACCCGTCCTCCAGCGTTTTTACTGGGATACCAGGGAAACAAGCGGTTACTATGTTTTTAGTTACAAAATCGTAGCCACCGTAAAAAATGCCCAATTATACATGGCCATGGATAATCCGTTTTCGTATGAATATGAATATATTTACGGATACCCGGAATTGTATCGGCGGATTCGGTTCGGTGTAAACTGGGTTCTCTGGGAATAATTTTTCGTCAAAATTTGATACCGCCCAATAAGGATAAACATTAAATTCTTTAAGCATACTTGAATGATTGCACCCTAAATCATTATATTGACTAGTGAAACGGTGATTATCAACTTCTACGAATGTTATTGCATCATGTCACGTAAGTAACCATGCTGAACAGCATGCAAAAGAATAAAGGAGATTTTTAATGCTGATTAAAGAACGTGTTGACGCTCTGCGTAAGCTGATGAAAAAACATAAAATTGACGCTTACTTTATTCCCAGCACTGATCCCCATCAAAGCGAGTATGTTCCGGCTTTATGGCAGCGCCGGGCCTGGATAAGCGGATTCGACGGTTCGGCCGGAGACGTTTTGATCACCCCAAAAACAGCCGGTTTATGGACCGATTCCCGTTACTATTTACAGGCAGGTGAGCAATTGTCCGGTTCGGGCATTGAATTGTTCAAAACAGGAGATGCTGAAACTCCATCCATTCTAAAATTTTTGAAAGAAAACCTTAAAGCAGGGCAAAAAGTCGCCGCTGATGCGCGGCTGATGAGCTACCGGCAAGCGCAAGAATGGCAGAATGAACTGAAAAATAAAGATATCGAACTGACATTCATTGAAGAAAATCTGGTGGATAAAATCTGGAAAGATCAACTGGAAATGCCCGATGATGATGTAATGGTGTGGGATAAAAAATATGCCGGAGAGTCCGTACAAGACAAATTAGCCCGGATCCGTAACCGGATGAGTGAGCAAGGCGCCGATGCCCATGTGTTAACCACATTGGATACCATCGCCTGGACCTTCAACATCCGTGGTAACGATGTCGATTTTAATCCGGTGGTTATTGCTTACGCCATTATAACCGGCGACAGCTGTTCTCTCTTTTTAAATAAGAAAAAAATTAACCGCAAACTCAAAAAGCATTTAAAAGGTGAAGTCAAGCTTATAGATTACAAAGATTTTAGTAAACATCTTGCAAAATTAGATAAAAAGAAAAATCGTATTTGGCTGGATGACAATGCGGTAAGCGCTTGGGTGGTTAATAGGATTAGTAAAAAAGCGCAACATATCTTCAAAGAAAGCCCCGTAGTGCGTTTCAAAGCCCGTAAAAATGATACAGAACTGGCTGGGTTCAGAGCCTGTCATATAAGGGATGGCGTTGCTATGGTCAAATTTTTACAGTGGCTTGAGCAATCGGTTCCGGAAGGCGGGGTTACAGAGGTATCTGCCGCAAACAAATTATCAGAGTTACGCAGTGAGGATAATTTATACCGCGGCCCCAGTTTCGGTACGATTTCCTCTTACAACGAGCATGGCGCCATTGTACACTATGCGCCCTCAGAAGAAACCGATGTCCCTCTGCAAGCCGAAGGCATATATCTGGTTGATTCCGGCGGACAGTATTGGGATGGTACCACCGATATCACCCGCACCGTGGCCCTGGGCCAACCTACGGAAGAGCAAAAGGATCGGTTTACCCGCGTTCTCAAAGGTAATATCGATTTGGCAATGGCATCCTTTCCTCAGGGAACACAGGGTATCCAACTGGATACGCTGGCCCGCAAACCACTATGGGATATCGGGTTGAATTATGGTCACGGAACGGGCCATGGTGTTGGCGCTTTTCTCAACGTGCATGAAGGCCCGCAAGGCATCTCCTACTACCGGGGCATTGGCGTACCAATGGAACCGGGCATGGTCTGTTCCAACGAACCCGGTTTCTACAAAGAGCGTGAGTACGGGATGCGGGTGGAAAATCTCATATTTGTAACCCCGGACAAGAAAAAAAGCGGGAAAGACTTCACGTTTTACAAATTTGAAAATTTAACGGTTTGTCCCATTGATACCACCCTTTTGGATAAGACCATGCTGAGCAAAGAACAACTCAACTATTTGAACAATTACCATAAATGGGTTTTCGATACATTGTCATCGTATCTCAAAGGCGATACGCTGGATTGGCTGAAAAAGGCCACCAAAGCCATCTGATGATACATTTGTTTACTTCTCAATAAAGAAATGCCCTTCCGGTTGTTTACCGCCGGTTGGGCATTGAATCATTGATAAGGAGGCCCCTATGCTCACGCTTCGTATGCTGCTTCTTTTTATTATTTTTTTATTGACACACCCTACTTTTGCCCAAAAAGGCATTATCCAGGGCACGGTAAAAGTCCTCGGTACTCAGCAGCTAATTGCGGATGTGGACATCAGCATTGTGGGTACGGACATCAGTACCGTAAGTGATGATTCCGGCCGCTTTATATTCAAAAACATTAACCCCGGTGTGTACCAGTTGCATACATTTCATGCCGATTATATGCCGTTAACCAGCGACCCCTTCTCAGTCAAAAACGGAGACCAGACCATCGTTGATTTATATTTGGAGAAACGGCCGTCCCATCTGGATAAGTTTATGGACCCAAAAAAAATTAAGGATAAACGAAAAGACCAAACAAAAGAAGAACATTTTGAATTTCGTTCGGCCAGCAAAAAAAAGAACAAAAAACCACGTTCGCCCTCTTCATCCGAACCGGAGGCGGGTATCTCCAAGGTGCGCCGAGAAAAACCATCCCGACCGACTCCTTCACAATCCGGATTGCGGGCCGGTTTTGCCGATGATAATCAGCAGTTCAATTATTTTCTAAAATTCCTGCAACAATACAAAGAACAAGTCAGTATTTTTCCGCTGGATATTCAGCAACGCCTTATATTCCGCGTCAGAGATAAAAACAATCGACCTTTACCTAACGCCCAAATCAAAATCACGGTAGGCGACCAAGTTTTGGAAGAAGGCCGCACCTATGCAGACGGTACCTTTTATTTTTATCCATCCCGTTTCCAAATGGAAACGGCCTTTATCGATGTAAATATTGCCAGTTCGGCTGCTGTAAAGGATACGATCGTTCGGCTGGACGGGCCCCGGAAAAACATAATTCGCTTGCCCATTGAACGAAAAATCAAAAAACCGTTACCCGTGGATATCCTATTTATTCTGGATACAACCGGCAGTATGGGCGAAGAAATCGAACGCCTTAAATCCACTATTGATATCATTCATTTAAATATCCGTGAGTTACCCATCGATGTGCAACCACGGTTCGGTATGGTGTTATACCGCGATCGTGATGACCAATACGTTACCCGGTTGATTCCGTTAACCCCGGATTTGGATACATTCCGCAAAGAATTATATACGGTTAAGGCCGGTGGCGGCGGGGACACACCGGAAGATCTGCAATCCGCTCTGCAGGCCGGTATGCAAGAAATTAACTGGGACGAAAACGGTCTGCGATTGGGCTTTATAATTACCGATGCCCCGCCTCACCTCGATTATGATCAGCCGTACCGGTACACCGATGCCGCCATCGATGCCAAACAAGACGCGATTAAATTTTTTACAATTGGCACCGGTGGTTTGGACTTGACGGGTGAGTATGTCCTGCGGCAGATTGCTCAATTCAGTGCCGGTAAATACATCTTTTTAACCTATGGCGAACAGGGTGAAAGTGAGGGGGGCAAGCCCGGCAGCGTAAGCCACCATACGGGAACCAACTACCAAACCGACAAACTGGAAGCCATCATTATTCGTTTTGTGAAAGAGGACATTGCCCATCTGGCCGACTTATCTCTGACAAGCGGACAGGATTACTGGCAGGCTCATAAAATCAGTAATGAAGCCGAGCAGGAAACACTCAATAAATTGTTTAAGGGAGCGGTTCGCCAGTTACTGGATTATTCATCAATAGCCATTGAACCGGCCACACCGGTGAGTGTCATACCCATTCATCCCCAACAAAGCAGCCTTAAAAATAACGCCGAATATTTTACGGAACGGTTGGCCCTTTCCCTTGGTGAAATTGAAACATTACAACCGATTGAACGGGCCGATTTACAAGCCATAGCCAAAGAACTGGGTCTGCATTTATCCGGATTGGTTGATGATGATAAAGCTGCCGAGGCCGGTAAATTTATCGGCGCCAAACTGCTGATCGTGGGGCACTTGTATTACAATAAAAGTCAATACGAATTGATACTGAAATTATTACGCGTGGAAACCGCTGAAGTCCTTTCAGCCACAAGACTGAAGATCGAAACTCCATTAGGATTATAAAAAAAAGGGTCTCACCCGCTCTGAGACGGAATGAGACCCCGGGACCAATTCCATTTGGTACTAATTTTGGGCATCAACACCCAAAACTTCTTTCATAGCTTGCAAAATAGAATCTTTAGGTAAAGCACCGACCGCCATCTGCGGTTTTTCACCCATTGGTATAAAGAGCATCGACGGAATGCTGCGGATGCCAAATGCAGCAGCCAGTTCCTGTTCCTGTTCCGTATTAATTTTATAAACATGCAACTGATCTTTATATTCATCGGAAATTTCTTCCAGAATGGGTGCTACCATTTTGCAGGGTTGGCACCAGTCCGCATAAAAATCAATAATGGCCGGTTTATCACCTTCATATTTCCATTCTTCGTTTTGCTCATAGTCAAATACTTTTTGTAAAAAAGTATCTTTGGTTAAATGCTCTGTCATTGAAGACCTCCGGTTACGCTTTTTGTAAGGTTTAATATCAATTTCATGTTTGTTTGCCCTTTTGATGTAATCTTGTTAAAAAGGTTACGATTTATTTTTAACCTGTCACTTGCGGTATGTGAAACCAATACAAAATATGTTTAACTCCATAAATATAAGGGGATAACACAAGGAGAAATTGTATTCGTCAAATGTATTTGGTCAAGGGTGGTTTAAAGCAGCAACTTACAATACTTAATCAACCAGGAACACAATGCTGCAGATCAACCGAATACGGGAAGGGCAGATTGTTACAACTCGTCATCAGCCGGAATGATAAACCATCCAACGATGTACGTTAAGACCAGGGGGAAAATACCGGTTGTCACGGCTATAAATATGAATAATAGCCTTATCAGAACCGGATCTAATTGAAAAATTTCACCCAAACCTCCGCAAATGCCGGCAAGCCTTTTATTTTTCGTGGAACGATAAATGGGTTTCATACGTTTTCCTCCTGTTTAATGGTCATATTAACAAATAAGGCTAAAGTGTATACGTGTTCAAAGCATGTGAGGTTGCAATTTAATTTAACACAACGAGACAATTTATTTGAGATGTATCATGTTCATCAATGGAATAATAAGGATTACAATAATCATTCTATAGGTTAGATGTTGTTGGATTTTCAAATGAGGGAATTAATTTATGGCCAGTGTTTTTGCCAAACAAATATTAGAGAACAGACATAACCGGAATGCGATTCTTCCATCCAAACAGGAGAGTTATCGGTTTATTGATAATCTGATTGAGCTGCTCTATCCCCACTATTCGGGAGAATATGAATACTTTGCACCGGAGGAAATTGACGGACAGTTATCGCTGTTAATGAGGGATCTGAAAAAAATAATGCAACCCATCAAAAATCAGCTGAAAAAGCCTATCGATCAAATTGGTTCAGAATTCTTCAATGCCTTACCCGAAATTTATAACCAATTGTGGATGGATGCCCGGGCCATTTATAAAGGAGACCCAGCAGCCCAAAGCATGGATGAAGTTATATCCGCTTATCC
>WJIP01000319.1 GCA_014730185.1 Caldithrix sp.
ATATACTGGCCGTCTACCATTGATGAGCCTGATGTAACGAAGATTGATGAGACCAGTGAATTTGCCAATGATATTTCGGAAACCATCCTGGTAGTGGAAGATGATACAGAGGTAAGGGAACTGGCATCATCGTTCCTTAATACTCTGGGTTACCGCGTTTTGGAAGCTGCTAATGGTAAGAAAGCTCTCGAACTTGTTAAAAAGAATAATAAAGCTATAGAAATTGATCTGGTATTGACGGATGTTGTTATGCCTCATATGAATGGTGAAGAATTAGCGGAAAGTATACGCAAACTGAATCCCCATATAAAAATAATACTAACTTCCGGGTATACAGACAGCAAACTTATAAAATCCGGCTTAAAAGAAAAAGGGTTCAGCTTTTTACCTAAACCCTATTCCATTCAGAAAATGGCTAAACGCATTCGCAAAGCACTGGATGACGAAAATGCTTAAGCTATTACTATAATCCACGTTTTTTTTAAAAATGGGGTCTATTTTAAATTTGTCCAGCCAATTCTGTTAATTTGGTAATTGTCTTCCAGTTGCGGGTTGTAGCGCAGGTTTTTAATTTTTTTTCAAAAAAATTATTGGAGAGTTTCGTCCGGCCATAACCATTGGGGCAATAAATGTAAATCGTATCACCCACCAAAGCCAATTCATCCGGCTCATAATGGATCCCTTGTATTTGTTCCCTAAGTTCACTATCGGGACTGGTGTATAAAAAAGTAACATGCAAATGTTTTGTATCCATATTATACCTTTGTAAAAAAGGATTTTGGTGGATCAGCTGCTGTAATTCATTCCTGTTTTTAATAAGTACCTGTACATTGTATTCATATGTTTCCTGTATTTTCTCTTCGATGCGTCTGCTCAGACGCGCCCTATCTTTTTCCTGGCTTGCAAATATGACATTACCACTCTGGATGTAGGTTTTGACGTTTGTAAAAGACAGTGATTCATACAGAGCACGCAGATCGCCCATCTTTATCTTTTTTTGCCCACTGACATTAATCCCTCTCAATAATGAAATAAAAACATTCATTATCGTTCCTTAACATCGTTCAATTACACGTACATGGATTATACATAAGAGATACGTCAAACAAAGTCTTTCGCATAATTTATTCCTATGCCATACATCAACCCGATTAAAAGTAACAAACCAAATTCGAACACGTAGTAGGATGCAGGTATTTAATTTACATGACTGGGAGGATTCATTATGAAACGGAATGGCTATAAGAAATCTAACAAAATATTATGGCTGGCCATTTTGCTTGTTACTTTGCCTCTGATAAGTGCTGAAAATGATGAAAAAACTTTATTTCTGGTTAAAACTGAAAAATCAATTAATGTCGATGGTTATATCGAATCAACCTGGAATCAAGCCGATTCTGTTTCAGACTTTGTTCAGCAAAGTCCCTATCACGGTGAAGAACCATCCTACCGAACGGTGGCCAAAGTAATTACCACTCCGTCCCGAATGTATTGTCTCATTAAATGTTATCAGGATCGCAGCAGCATTCAACAAATGACCGGAAAACTGGATGACGCTTCCGGTGATAATGTGTCCATCATGCTGGATACATTTGGTAACGGACGTACAGCGTATAAATTCAGCGTAACGGCGACCGGAGTTAAAAGCGATTGCCGCATGCTGGATGATGCCCGCAACCGGGATTACAGTTGGGATGGAATTTGGTTTTCCGGGACACAGATTTACGATTGGGGATATGCGGTTGAAATCGAAATACCCTATAAATCTATCCAGTATGATGAAGAATTGTCTGCCTGGGGCTTGGATTTTGATCGATGGCTTGCGGTCAAAACCGAGGACATTTATTGGTGTGCTTATGAAGAAAGCGAAGGCCAGCGTATTTCCAAATTCGGTAAACTGATATTTGAGGATTTCATCCCGACCATGAAAGGTATGCATCTCGAATTTTATCCCGTTGGCATCGCAAGAGCCGATTATATCCGGGACAGTAAATACGATCTTGATCCGGATTTGGGTATCGATGTGTTTTACAATCCTTCGCCCCGACTGACCTTTCAATTAACGGCTAATCCCGATTTCGCCCAGATTGAGGCCGATCCCTTCGAATTCAATATTTCCCGATACGAAACCTACTACGATGAACGCCGGCCCTTTTTTACCGAAGGCAGTGAAATTTTTATGCCGGCCGGTAAGCAGCGTAATTCCGGCTTTTACAGTCCTTTGGAATTGTTTTATTCCCGGCGTATTGGCAAAAAATTACCCGATGGCGACGAAGTTCCTCTGTTAGTGGGCACCAAGGCGTTCGGACGGGTTAATCAATGGGAATACGGTGGTTTTTTAGCCGCTACCGGTGAAACCGATTATAAAGTAAATGGTGAACAAGTAACGGAACCGCAATCCTATTTTGCCTCGGTAAGGCTAAAAAAACAAATCCTGGAGAATTCTTCACTGGGTGTTCTGTACGTTGGCAAACATAATGAACGCCATAATACCGGAGTCGTTGATATCGACGGGGCATTCAGGGGGGCAAATTGGCAGTTGGCCTATCAGATGGCCCGTTCCTATAAAGATAATGAAGGTGATTATGGAGGCAGTGCAGGTTTTACATCCTTTGGCAGCAATTGGCTGGCATTCATGCGTGGACGCTATATTGGGAACAATTTTGATGTGAATGAAGTGGGTTTTGTGCCATGGAAAGGTACCGGTGAGTTTGTAGGTCTTGCCGGACCCCGCTGGTATTTTCAAAAGGGATACATCCGGCAAATTTTGATGTATGTGGGCCCCACACTGAATTATGAGAAAGTTGATCAGTTTACGGATTATGGCGGATTAGTGGGTTTCAATATGCAGTTCCGCAATAACTGGGGTTTTGAAATTAATGTGTCGGCTTCCGATTCCAAGGATAACGGTGAGCGCTTTACGTCATACAACACATCGATTTCATCATGGTATAATATTTCACCCAAGTGGGATGGTGGATTATACGGAGGTTTCTCCCGTACCTATAATTTTGACCGTGATTTTCTGGCATTTTATTCCTGGTGGTCCGGCGATATCGCATGGCAGGCAGCAAATACTCTGGAAATTGGCACATCAGCCAGTGCTTTCATTGAAGGCAACCCCGATGGACAGATTGAAGATATTACCTATAACACAAGACCGTTTTTTTCGGCAACACCGGTCAATAATTTAAATATCAGGGTTTATGTGGATAATGTCTTTGTGCGGTCAAAAGACCAATTTACACGATTAATATCGGGGCTTTTGTTTTCCTATAATTTCGCCCCTAAAAGCTGGATTTATTTGGCCCTAAACGAAGTTCAGGATCGCAGTACCCGCTATGGCCAAACGGGTAATCGGTTACCCTCCAAAATGCATGTTGTAGACCGTGCCGGAGTGTTCAAAGTTAAATATTTGTACTATTTTTGAGATTGGTGACACCACCCTTTCAGCAAACACAAAACCGGCAAAAAACCGCCGGTTTTATGTTGTAGTCTAAATTTTAGAAATACGAACAACAGTCACAGACAAGACAGAAATTTCATTAGAAATCATCATCCGGTATATCACCGCCACCTCCGCCGTCGCGTCTGCGCTCAGGTTTATAATTATTAAAAATATACCTTAAGTTGAGCATGGCGATCGGCGCCTCCCGCGTGTAATGCACGATATTATAGAAATCCTTTCCTTCGGAGGTGCGTTTATACTCTGCCGTACCAAAAATATCCCTGATTTGCACAATAGCGGAAAACCGGTTTTTGATAAGCTCGTAGCGCACGGCCCCGTTAATATATAAAAATCCCTCGCGTTTGCCTTGGGATGATACCGTTGGACTGCGGTAATTACCATCGAGCTGCACCCTGAGTTTGTTTCCAATTCGTATATTATTGTTAACCCGAGTGCCCCAGTTGAAACTTTCCCGGTCAAAAGCCCGATCATACAAAACACCTTCCACATGATAGTGATACAAATTACCCATAATGTTTAAATTTCAAAATAGAGTAACAGATCAAATTCTTTTTTAGTCAGATTCAACGGACGATCTTCCACATAAGCCTGTGAGGCCGGCAAATCGATTTTAATATTGCCCTGCTGTAACCAATTACTTCGATTAAATTTATTGCGCCGTATTATCGAATTGATACGGGCATTCAATTCCGCTTTGTGGAAAGGCTTGGTCATGTAATCATCGGCGCCTATGTTCAGGCCTTCGACTTTTTGTTCCACCGTATCCTTGGCGGTTAATACCAAAATACCTGTATCATCTTGTTGTGCTTTTATATGCTGGATTAACTCCAGCCCACTGCCGTCCGGAAGGCCGATATCTATGATGACCAGATCATAATAATACAAGGAAATGTTTTCACGGGCATCAGATAATTTACGAACCGGCTCCACAATAAATCCCTGATCCGTGAGGTATTGATCGATATCATGGGCTAATTGATCGTTATCTTCCAATACTAATAGTTTCATTGCTATGAGCTTTTTATTGCATTTGACAATAACAACCCAAAATGGTTTTTTGAATGGTGTTTAATTTGATAAGAGGTTCAGTCATTGTCAAAAATTTATACTTTATACCAAAGCAGATTAATATTATTTCAATAATATTTTGAAAAAGGGCAATAATCGTCTTATTATAGAGTTCAAGTTGTTATATAAATGAATGGGTTTGAAAAAACATATTCACTGAAAACGTCTTTTTAGGGAAATTTAATGTTAGTCTGCCTACGATATCCTTTAATCCTACTAGTTGCTATAACGTTGAGCTTTATACAAAAACAATTGCCAGCGCAAAACAATTTGCCCCGTTTGCATATCAACGAATTTATGGCCTCCAATGAGAATACCATACAATCTACGGATTTTCAAAATTATGAGGACTGGTTGGAACTCTACAGTGCTGAAGATACGGTTGTAAACGTAGGAGGATACTATCTCACGGATGATTTTGATGATCCTTATAAATGGACCATTCCGAAAGGAACAAACATTCGTCCCGGCGAAGGCGGATGGCGGTTATTATTCTGGTGTGACGGATACGATACTTTGCGTCATACTAATTTTAGATTAGCCCAAAATGGTGAACAAATTGCCTTGTATCACCGTAGTGGTGTTTTATTGGATTCTATTTCGTTTACCGCCCAGCAGTCCGATATTTCATTCGGTAGATATCCCGATGGCACGGGTGAATGGTATTTTTTCCAGAACCCAACCCCCGCCACCAAAAACGATGATCAATTTTTAGAGGGATACGCCGGTTCACCGTATTTCAGCCGAAAAAGTGGTTTTTATAGTAATGCTTTGGATCTGGAGCTAACAAGCGATAATACCAATGCCCAAATTTTTTATACACGCGATGGATCGATTCCAACCCGGGATGATTCTTTGTACATTGAACCTCTTTTTATACAAACCACAACCGTCATCCGGGCAAGGGTATTTGTTCCCAATCTTGTGCCGGGTAGTACGGTGACCCATACATTTTTTGTTAATGAGGCAGTCGACTTACCGGTTGTGTCCATAGCCACTGATCCCCGCAATTTATGGGATGATCAGACGGGAATCTACGTTGAAGGAAGCAATGGTATACCCGGATATTGCTCCAGTGAACCCAGAAACTGGAATCAACCCTGGGAAAAACCAATCAGTTTTGAGTATTTTGATTTAAACGGTAACGCTGAATTCAAATTGAATGCCGGTATGCAAATCGGGGGCGGTTGCACGCGGTTGTATCCGCAAAAAACACTGGCGATTTATGCCCGCTCGGATTATGGCGCTTCAAAGATTTATTATCCGGTTTTTGATGATAAACCCATAAGTGTGTTTAACAATCTGTTACTCCGCAATAACGGTCAGGATTGGTGGCGGGCTATGTTTCGGGACGGCATGATGCAAACGCTGGTTAAGGACCGTATGGATATAGACTGGCAGGCTTATCAACCGGCAGTGCTTTTTCTGAACGGTCAGTATTGGGGGCTGCACTCAATAAGAGAAAAACATAATGAGCACTACCTGGAATCCAATTATGGGCTCGACCCGGATAATATTGATATTCTGTATGGAAATGCCGGTATTAAACAGGGTACCCCCGATCGTTACAATACCATGATTGATTTCATCAAAACCCATGATATGACGGACAGTTCCAATTATCGATGGGTGCAAACCCAAATGGATATTAATGAATATTTGAATTATGTGATCGCCGAGATCTATTTTGCCAATATTGACTGGCCGGCCGGCAATATTAAGTATTGGCGGGAACAGGGTGAGGGGAATAAGTGGCGCTGGATTCTTTTTGATACCGATCTGGGATTCGGGGCACATCCCCTTGGTCAATATGATAGCAATACACTGGCCAATGCTACCGCTGAACAAGCCACGTACTATGCCAATCCGCCATGGGCGACCTTATTACTGCGAACATTGCTGCAAAATGAGCAATTCCGAAACACTTTTATTCAACGGTTTGCCGGCCATCTTAACACAACATTTCATCCCTCCCGTGTTGTCCATGTTATCGACAGTCTTAAAAATAATATAGAATCCGAAATCCCCCGCCACATTCAAAAATGGGAACAATCCACTTCCTTTAATGATGGTTGGGAAAACCATGTGCAAATAATGCGTACGTTTGCCATGAAGCGTCGTGAACATGTTGCCGGCCATATCAATGATAAATTCGGTTTGCGAGGCACAACCCAATTGACCATTAAAAATGAAAACCCGGAGTGGGGCACGATCTACATAAATGCCGTAGAGATTGATCAAGAAAGTTTTACCGGTAATTTTTTTAAAGACATTCCGCTTAACGTAAAAGCAGTACCCGACCGGGGCTATCGGTTTACCGGATGGCAGGGAATATCCGATGCCGACAACGATTCCATATCAATTACCCTGTCCGATCCGCAATCATTGACAGCAAATTTTGCAATCGACCAGTCTGAAACGTTGTCTGACCTGCGGATCAACGAGATTCTTGCGTTGAATAATCTGACCAATCAGGATGCCTTTGGTGAATACGATGATTGGATTGAATTATATAACGAAGGGGATGATACCATAAATATTGCCGGAATGTATATCACCGATGATTTGAATCAGCCCGATCAATGGCAGATACCAGCCATACAATCCGATTCGACGCTTTTAAAACCCGGTGATTTTATTTTGCTTTGGGCTGACAACGATCCGAATCAGGGCATCTTTCATCTGGATTTTCGGCTGGATGCGGATGGGGAGGCAGTAGGTATTGCTAAAACTTCGGATAGCGGATGGGTCTGGATGGATTCGGTGAGTTTTGGCCCTCAAACGTCGGATATCTCTTATGGCCGTTTACCGGACGGCGCAGAACGTTTAACGTTTTTCTCCACGCCTACACCTTCCCAAAGCAACTCAACAACCAAAACACCCGATGATCCGCCCCGTCTGCCTTTATCAACACAGCTTTATCAAAACTATCCCAACCCCTTTAATCCCCAAACAAGTATTGAATATAACCTGAATAAAAACAGCAATGTGCAGCTAAAAATATTTGATATCAGTGGTAAAATGGTGCACATATTGGTCAACGAACACCAATCCCCCGGTACTTATAAAATAACATTTAAGGCCCATCACTTAACCAGCGGTATCTATATCTATCAATTGATTACGGACAATGTAAAACGAACCCGCAAAATGGTTTATCTGAAATAACAGTCGTTTTTATAATATTAACGAAAGTACTGCGGCTTATGTACTATTGAAAAGTTGGTTCGGCTACGGACCAATAAGTTCTTTGGAATTGATTTAAACCGATATTCATTATTGGAGTATTCGGGAATAATTTCTCAGATGAAACGGTTCAATGTCATTTATGAAATAATTCACAAATTAAACACATAACATATATAGGGTTACTAAGGTGCATAAAATGAACCAAGACTACCTAAGAC
>WJIP01000320.1 GCA_014730185.1 Caldithrix sp.
GGGTTGCTGGAAAACCACGGCGGTTTCGTTTTGATCGGCATGCTCAAAATCCACATCACTGCCGGTCCAGTTTTGGAAGTACCAGGTGATATTCTCGTTGTGAAAAGGGATGGTCTGTTCCTCCGGTGCAAGGACGGAGTAATAGACTGGATTAGTACCTGTATAAGGTTGGTTTAAAAACACGCCTCGATAATCAGAATTTACAGCAATGTTAAACGGGGCAAATTCAGTATGATAAGTAGCATTAAAGCCGCAATTTTTACTGCCGTAAGTACCGTTGCAGTCGTAAAGCCAAGGATCTTTAAATTTAATTTCCACATTCCTGTTGTTTATGTCCCCTCCAGAAATAAAACTGATATCCAGAGTTGCTTCATCAATTTTTTCAAAATGAGCAACAATTTCATTTAAGCCCGGTTCTATATGAAAACTGTGATAATTTATATATGAATCCATTAATGCTTCCCAACTGTGAAATTTGATATATTTATTCAATTGATCATCCCAAATAAGTTCCTGATTTGCCCTGTAATAAGCATTTTCTGCGAAAATATGGCCGAAGGGTTCAGGATCTATATAATCAGTATTCCATTGTCCATTTTCTAATCTGGCAAAATTGGTATTCAGACCATCTTGGTTGGGATTAACCTGTTTGACAGTAAGGTCATGAGGAATTTCAAGCTTTTTAATTAATTTTTTAAAGTCAGGGCGGATACCATACGGCAGGTTTCCATTATTTTCACCTCGAATTAATTCGCGCATTTCATCGGGTAGCAATCGTTCACCCTTATACGCCTCATTTATAGACTGCAATATGGCAATAACTCCCACGACCATAGGTGTTGCACCTGATGTCCCCCAGAATTCTTCTGTGTATCGCTTATTTGGTTCAGGGTTAAATAAATCACCCTCCCCGCCGGTTGTTGTAATATGTTCTCCCCATCCATTGGCGTCAATCCTTTCACCAAAATTAGAATTTCCCGCCGCATATTGATTTAAAGTGTCCTTAGCACCCACCATAATCGCACCAGTATAATTGATGGGAATATAGCTGTTTTTGAAGGGGTTTAAAGAATTTTGTCCATTTCCTGCCACTTCCACAACAATATATCCCGCTTCTACAGCATTTTTAATATTATCACGATTATCTGCTGTGGGAGACCCATCGGTAGGAAGAAATTCAGCCGGCATGTTTCTGTAAGTAATTTCGTCTGCTGTTCCATCAACTTGAACTTCAACAAGTATAATGTCACCTTCTTGTCCATTTTTACTCAGCCAATTTACTGCTTGATTTAGTTCATCGGTAATATCTATACTACCATCATGTTGAATTCCGCGTATGAAAGCATTAGGAGCAAAACCTGTAATACCCTCTCCATCCTCTTTAGCTACAATAATACCCATTACTGCTGTCCCGTGGTCTCCATTTGGGCTATCCCCGCCATTCACGCTGACCTGACCCGTTAAATCAACGTGCGATGTGTTCCATAAAGTCTCAATATCCACTATTTTTATGCCTCTACCTTTACCGCCTTGATATTTCCAGGCATAGTGAACATTCATTCCAACAGGTGGTTCTCCAAGATAAGTTTGCTTATGACTATAATTGGGTACTTGTTGAGCATAAGTTAATAAACCAGACGTATAAACCAGTAATATTAGTTTTTTAATAATGTCCATAACATACCTCCTTATTTTTTATTCAAGGATTGAGTTTCATTCGGGTTATAATGGCATTACCCTGATCATATCCAACAGCAACGGCTAAATGATTTTTTACATCCAAACCGTAATAATGTCGTCCGGAAATTCGAGCATTGGATATTTGCTTCCAGGTTTTTCCATTATAGTGTACAATAAAGCCCAGAGCTCCAACCGTCCATATATTGTTGTGTTCTGATCCTCTTATACGATAGGTAAATATCAACGGATGATTGTCAACTTCCGACCATTTTACCTCTGGATTTGTTCTATAGAAAATGCCGGCTCCACACAAATAAATTTTATTAAGTGTTTTGAACCAAACACTGTGAAGGCTGCGGTAAATGGTTAGATAAATAGACCTTAATTGATTCTGTCTGATACCAAGAAGTTTTGGCGGGGGCGTATTATTAACTAATGAAGCAACGGTTAAAATGTTACGTGATTTTTCATTGACTGTATTGCCCCAGATATCCTGTATGGGTAAATCCGTCCCACTCTCAATCCGCCGCCAGTAATTACCGTCGTAATGGGCTATAAAACCATTTCCACTGACTACATAAAAGTCTTTACTGCTAACTCCCCAGATTTTTCTTGCTGATTCATTTAATTGAGCGATTAAGCTGCAATCATTCCTAAATTTACTACCATCATAAAAAGTAATACTGCCATCAATATGAGCAAAGAGTATGTCATCCTCTGCAAATGCAAACACCGTTTTGATTGTTGGGTATACTACGCCGCCACACCCTTTGGTTTTTATACGCTTCAACTCCCATTCCTGCCCATCCCAGTGCACGGCGTTATAGGGCTGGATCCACTTCGTGCTGTCTTCGTTCCAACGGTCAGTCTCTGAAGTATGAATCTCGCCCACTGCCCAGATTTGGTTTTCATTTATAATAGACACATCATAAAAAACGCTGGTGGCCAGTCCTTTTCCAAAATGGAAATCATTTCTTGTAAAATCGTGGCTGGTGGTGTCCATGGTGGTTGCCGTCACACGAGCGCTACGACCGACTATTTTATCGGCGTCAAAAATGGCGGCTTTATAACCATACGTTGTGGCCGGTTCCAATCCTTCATCCAGAAACAGGGTGTCTGTTAAGGTTAATGTAAGGTTCAAGACCAAGCTGTCGCTGCGGGATAATTTAAATGTGTTGCCTTGGAATGCGTCGTGCGCTTTCAGGCTTAACCATACTTCGGTGCTGGTAACCTCTTTCACTTTGAGCTGAAATTTAGGGGAGTTGAATACGGGATCGGTGGATTTTTTGCAGGACCACAACATCAGGATAAATATTATTAGTATCAGATAAAGTGATGTAACATTGCACAGTTTATGTGGAAAAGTTATCCGTTGTTTTGGCATGAAATTATCCTCAATTTGTTGTTTCATCAAAGTAAGATATTTTCATCCGCTATGTAGCGGTGGTTTTTTTTTGGGAGGAGAACTTTGGGAATGCGTCAAAATCAATTCCCCTTTCAAATATGTTATCAGAAATTAATTAAAAAAGGTTAACGATAAAGCTATGTGAATGCAATGAATTTTTTAATTTTTCGATAACGAATAAAGTTATGGGATGTAAATGAATGGGCTGTTCCAAAGTATTCGTCTAACGGATCATCACCCCAACGAAAAACAGATAGATGAACCGGTAATAAGTGAAAAACGCTGTTTAAGCGCACATACTTATATATGCTACAAATAAAAATATTAATTGATATATTTCAATCTTACAGAATTTTTATGCCGTACGCATAAGTTAAACCATTACAAATTGGGGTTCAGAGGAATAACGGGTAATCGCCGGATTTAAGCAATATCGGTTCGGATTTTTCAACGAACTGAGCCGTTGTTCTTTGGACCACGTCTCGCCGTTATTAGTGGATTGGCTGTACCAGATGGAACCGTCGTCTTCATAGACCAGGTGCAGATTATCGTCCTGAGTGCGGCAGATGCGCCGGCCGTTGTTGTGGCCGGTGGCCCGGGCTTTATTACTGGCCAGATGGCCTTTGTACACGGCCTCGGCGGCGGCGTTTGGTTGTTGGAAAACCACAGCGGTTTCATTTTGATCGGCATGTTCAAAATCCACATCACTGCCGGTCCAGTTTTGGAAGTACCAGGTGATGTCCTGGCCGTGGAAAGGTATATTCGGATCCTCTGACGCACGGAGGGAGTAGTAGGGATGTCCTGGGATATTATAATCCTGATCCAAAAACACGCCCTGGTACACATCACCGTCGTAGTTTGTTTCATAATCCGGTGAAAAGGGCGAGGAGCGTTCTTTAAATTCCAGCTTATCCGGTCCGTCGTTGTCCATGCCGCGATTGCGCTCATTGTCGCCGTAATCCGAATCGGCATAGTCAATCAACCAGGGGTCTTTGAATTCGATGATATCATCCGAAGGATCGGCGCCCGGAGCCGACATAAATTCATTTTTCATGGTCGCGTTTTCATATACCTGATCAAATTCTGATACAAGATTTCCAGACATATCATAGGTAACATCAAATTCGTGATGATTCTTAATATTTTCTGAAATATTCCATTTTTTATATTTTTCGGATGGATTTTCAAGTAATGCTTGCCACCCGCGCAAAACTTCAGTCGTAGTAATATTGAAATCAAAGGTTTCAGGTACACTATAGGATTCAAAATCGGGCCCGCCTTCCCAACGCCCTATATGGCCAACGGAAGCGCCATCCGATCTTTTCTGGTCAACGGTTACCTCAATAGTTGGCAATGTATAATGGAATTCCAATTTCACTTCACAATTATTCAGCTTATAGGCATACTCATGTGTTTCTTCTCTGAATTCGATTATACCCAGGGCAAAGTAATCATCTTCTATGGCCTTTTCTAACGCCGTTGTAAAATCCGAACCCTGTTGAAAAGTTTTGTCGATGACATAATTCTGGCTTTGGGCCGGGCCGATATAATAATAATGCAGATTATTAAAAAACCAATTCGTGCGGTCCCATAAGGTCTGCGCCGAAGCATTTTCAATATCGATTTCTACACTGTATAATCCAGCGTCAACTTCATTTGTTGTATTTATAAGTTCAATACTTGTTATATATAAACGAGCGCTGGTGACGGTTGAGCCATCGGGGATTTGATCATCCGGCAATGGCCATTGGAAAAATGAACGATATTTTTGGTTTCCATCTCTACCCAGCCCCGGGAAAATAGTACAATATGAAAACATTGACTTTGAGTTGCCATTTAATACCCGGGCGCTCTTGTCGCTTATGGTTAAACTATACGTTCTTTGTCCATTTGCTTTTACTTCAATAAATAAAAACAAAATGACTGCAAGTCCAAGGATTATTTTCTGAAACATATTTACCTCCAATACATTGTCATTTAAAAGAAAAATGAGTAGCTTGTTATACAAACAAATTGGCGTCTGTTGCTTTAAATGCAACAGCATGGAGCCGATACGTTTGTGCCTCGATCGCCGTTGTGCTGCTACCACAGCGGCGATCATTTTTCAACAATCAAGACAACCACCTCCTTTCCATTTTATTTGCGCCGCCCCACGACAAGAACAGCATTACGGCCATAGCGACTGGACCCAACGGCTAACATTAAATTTTTTTTAAAGTCGAGACTGTAAAAATTATCAATATAGGTCGGGATATTATGATAGGTTTTCCAGTTTATACCGTTAAAGTGAACGATTTCAGCGAATGACCCCACAACAAATATGTCGTTTAAAGCATTTCCTTTAATGTCAAATGAAAAATATTGTGTTACCTCGCCGGGCTCATAGCGTACCCAAGGCGATGATCCGTTAAGACTGCGTTTGCGGAAGACGCCCGAGCCCACAATGTAGTATTTTGTATTGGGCACAAACCATACGCCGCTCATATAGCCGTACATGCCTGCCTGATCCAGTGTAACGGTCTGATTTCCCGTAATCTTTAAAATTTGTCGTTCGCCTAAATCTTCCATGATTTTTGAAGCCACGGCTAATATCTCATATTCACCTGTTGCTTCATTATAAGCCCCCCAAATATCCTGAATGGGCAAGTCCGTCCCGCTTTCAATCCGCTGCCAGGAATTGCCGTTGTAGTGTACAATAGTACCATTACCTCCTACCGCATAAATATTAGAAGGAGTAATCGAAAGTATTTTTTTAATAGCTCCGTTTAATAAAGTATTCATTCTACAATCAAGTTTGGTATTATGACCATTGTATTCTGCGATAGCTCCACCATTTGTAAATAAAA
>WJIP01000321.1 GCA_014730185.1 Caldithrix sp.
CCATCCTGTTGTTTAGAATTTGGCGTACTCTGAAGATGAAATAATATACGGGGTCTGAAATTTATGTTAAAAATAATTTTGAACTGTTCTTCTTCCCAAGTCAAAGGTTGCCATGCATAAGACGGCTCAGAAAATAGCAATACCCAGGGGCAGGGGGGCAAGGTCTTTTTCAGAGATTTTAACGACTGTCATTATAATCTTGGGTACACCGCTGACTGCCCAGGAGTGGCAAAATCCGAAAATATTTGATCAAAACAAAGAAGCGCCGCATACCACTTTCTTTAACGCCTATGATATTCAAACCAATGAGAACGGCAGTCTGCTGTCCTTAAGCGGCCAATGGAAATTTAAATGGGTGCGCAGTCCAAGCGAAATGCCGCTTCGTTTTTATGACCCGAATGCCGATGTCAGCCATTGGGATACTATAAAGGTTCCGACCAACTGGGAATTTGCTGGTTATGGAATCCCTATCTATACCAATATTCGGTACGAATGGACAAAGTCACCTCAACCTCCGCATGTTCCGCAGACCTATAATCCGGTTGGTTCGTATCGACGCACGTTTCATTTACCGGCGGATTGGAAAAACCAACAAATCTTTATCCATTTTGGGGCGGTAAAGTCGGCCATGTATCTGTGGATCAACGGTGAATATGTTGGATACAGTCAGGGTTCAAAAACGCCGGCGGAATGGGACATTACTGAATATGTAACCACGGGGCCAAATGTGGTCGCTGTGCGGGTTTATAGATGGAGCGATGGGTCCTATCTGGAATGTCAGGATTTCTGGCGCGTATCCGGCATTGAGCGGGATGTGTATGTGTATGCCACTCCGAAAGTACGCATTCAGGATTTCTTTGTGCATGCATCTTTGGATGAGCAATACCGGCACGGTATATTTAAACTGGATGCGCAGTTAGTGCACCATTTATCTGAGCATCCGGATCAATTGTATCGGCTCCGTTGTCAATTGATCGATCATGAGGCTAATATCGTTTTCGATACCGAAATGCGTGAATTATTTAATCATCACGATACGCTGCAATATTATTTTTCAGATACCCTTGTACAGGTAAAACCCTGGAGTGCTGAGAAACCGAATTTATATACAATTCGCTTACAACTGAAAGATAGCCGTACTAACGTGCTGCAAACCATGAACCGGCGGATTGGTTTTCGCCGCGTAGAAATTAAAGGTGGTCAATTATCGGTTAACGGCAAAGCCATTAATTTAAAAGGTGTTAATCGGCACGAACATGATGAACATACGGGACATGTTGTGGATCGGACGTCAATGCTGCGCGATATTCGCCTGATGAAGCAGCATAATATTAATGCGGTTCGTACTTCGCATTATCCCAACGATCCCTTATGGTATGCGCTCTGCGATCAATATGGTTTATACGTTATTGACGAGGCCAATATAGAATCACACGGCATGGGCTACGGCCGGGAAAGTCTGGCCAAAGATACATTATGGGCAGAAGCCCATTTGGATCGTATAAAACGGATGGTGGAACGCGATAAAAATCATCCGTCAATCATCATATGGTCCATGGGCAATGAAGCCGGAGATGGTATCAATTTTGAGCGGGCCTCCGCATGGTTGCATCAACGGGATCCTTCACGACCTGTAATGTATGAACGGGCCGGCAGGAAAGAGCACGTGGATATCGTGACGCCTATGTATGCCTGGTCCGATTTGGAGCGGTATGGCAAAGAATGGCGGGATCGCCCCTATATTTTGTGTGAATACGCGCACTCCATGGGCAACAGTACCGGAAATTTGCAGGATTATTGGGATATTATCAACAAATACGAGCACCTGCAAGGTGGATTTATCTGGGATTGGGTGGATCAGGGCATAGCTGCTTACGCGGATGACGGTAACAAATACTGGAAATTCGGAGGGGGGTTCGGACCGGATTCGGTTCCCAGTGATCAAAATTTTTGTATTAATGGTCTTATATGGCCCGATCGCAGGCCAAAACCGGCATTGCAGGAAGTCAAAAAGGTCTATCAGTATGTACATATTCATCCAGTCGCTTTCCGTTCAAATCAGGTACGGATTACCAATAACTATCATTTTACGAATTTAAATCATTTCAATGTACAGTGGATGATTACTGAAAACGGTATACCTGTGGCCGAAGGCATATTACGAAATCCTGATGTTAAACCCGGGCAAAGCACCGTTTTCAGTTTACCTATTCCGGATATGGATCCATTACCCGGGCGTGAATACTTCATGCGGTTTTTAGTTAAAACATCGGCTGAAAACGACATACTGCCGGAAAATTTCGAGGTAGCCCGCCAGCAAATGAGGTTTGATTTTGCTAATCCGCATCCAGCAAAGCGCAACACAACAGGGAATGCAACCATACAATTAACCCGGACCACATCGAATAAAATCATTTTTTCAGCAAAGGGTTTTCAGTTGATTTTTGACCGGCAAAGCGGGTTGCTCACCAATTGGATCTTTAAAGGTGAATCCATAATAAAAACAGGACCGACCCCCAATTACTGGCGGGCGCCTACGGATAATGATTTTGGTAATGGCATGCCCGAGCGATGCGCAGTATGGTATGAAGATAGTTACAACCGGGAGTTGACGGATTTAAGTGTGTTTCGTCTTTCAGAAAGCACGTATCAACTTATTACCCAGTACAACCTGCCGGCCAGTGGTTCCAGCCAGAAAATGAAGTACACGCTTCAGGGGCACGGAGAAATCATTATTGAAAACGATTTTACACCGGCTTCTGCGGGTTTACCGGAGTTACCCCGATTCGGACTGACGATGGAAATCCCCTCTAAATTCAAGCGGATTAAATGGTATGGACGAGGTCCTCATGAAAATTACTGGGATCGTAAGGAAAGTGCATTGGTAGGATTATATGATAAAGCCTTAAGCGATTTGTATGTCCCTTATATCAGTCCCCAGGAGAATGGTTATCGCACGGATGTACGATGGCTGACCCTCAGCCGGACGGACAGTTTAGGGCTGATGCTTATAGGAGCACCCCATTTCGGTTTTTCCGCTCTACCCTATACCAATCAGGATCTGACACAACCCGCAAGGGGCAGCCGTAATGCCGTAGACTTGATTAAGCGAAACAACATAACACTCAATTTTGATTATAAACAAATGGGGGTGGGCGGTGACAATTCCTGGGGAGCCCGATCTCATGCTCCTTATACGCTGCCACCGAAGCATTACACATTTAAAATACGATTAAGATTAATGGATAAAGAGGATGTGGTGGATAGAATTTATTCGGAGAGGTAATGTATTTGAATTTTACCAAATTAAAAAATATCACAAAAGTCGTATATTAACCATGAACTCAATAAGTTAAGGATGACATCCAATAATAAATTAATTTGATACAGAGGAGTGTCTTGTGAAACGTTTACTTGTGTTTTCAGCTGTGGTTTTATTAACTTTTGTGCAATGTGCAAAAAAGGAGCTGACCCAATTGCCTATTGTACCTCAACCCGATGCCGTTGAAGAAATGGAAGGCCACTTCGTATTTGATGAAGCCACGCGGGTTGTTTATCCCCACAACAGTGATGGCCTGCAGACCGTTATTGATTTTATGAAAGAATTGATGGAACCTGCTACCGGTTTCCCTCTATCGGCTGAGCAGGGCCCTGTTTCAAAAACTCATGCCATTAATTTGGTGATTGATCCTAGCATTAAAGGTCCGCAGGGCAGTTATCGTTTGCAAGTACAGCCGGACCATATAACCATCCGTGCCGCAGCAGCAGTGGGGTTGTTTTATGGGGTACAAACCCTCCGCCAGCTTATGCCCGTGGCAATTGAGCAGGGCAATGACAAAACAAAAGCCATACAATGGCAGATTCCTGCCCTGGAAATTGAGGACAGCCCCAGTTTTTCCTATCGCGGATTACACCTCGATGTTTGCCGCCACATGTTTCCGGTTAAATTTATCAAAAAATACATTGACTTATTAGCTTTGCATAAAATGAACCGATTCCACTGGCATCTTACTGAAGATCAGGGCTGGCGTATTGAAATCAAACAATATCCGAAGCTTACTGAAATCGGTGCCTACCGCGATGAAACCCTAATCGGCCATGCTACCCATCCGCCCTACGAATATGATAATAAACGCTATGGTGGATATTATACGCAGGAAGAAGTAAAAGAAATTGTACGTTATGCCCAATCCCGATTTATAACCATCATCCCCGAAATTGAAATGCCCGGTCATTCCCGGGCTGCCTTAGCCTCCTATCCCGAACTGGGTTGTACCGGAGGCCCCTACGAAGTGGCTACCCGTTGGGGTATCTTTAAGGATATTTATTGCGCCGGTAATGAGAAAACATTTGAATTTTTACAAAATGTTCTGTCCGAAGTAATCGATCTTTTTCCCGGCCAGTATATCCATATCGGGGGCGATGAAGCGCCGAAAGAGCGTTGGCGGAACTGCGATAAGTGTCAGGCCCGCATCCGGGAGGAAGGACTGGAGGATGAACATGAACTGCAGAGTTATTTTATCAAACGCATGGAAAAATTTCTATTATCCAAAGGACGTTCTATTATTGGATGGGACGAAATATTGGAAGGCGGATTAGCACCGCAGGCAACGGTGATGTCCTGGCGCGGTGTGCAGGGGGGCATTGCTGCCGCCCGCCACGGTAATGATGTCATCATGACACCGACTTCGCATTGTTATTTCGATTATTATCAAACCGATCCGGAAAATGAACCTCTGGCTATTGGTGGTTATACGACACTAAAAGAGGTGTATCATTTTAATCCTATTCCGCAAGTCCTGACTGCGGAAGAAGCGAAACATATTCTGGGGGTTCAAGGCAATGTATGGACCGAATATATCAACACACCGGATCATGTCGAATATATGGCCTATCCCAGGGCCTGTGCTTTATCGGAAGTGGGCTGGACAAAAAAAGAGAATCGGAATTATGTGAATTTTCTGAATCGAATGGATCGCCATTATAAAAGACTCGATGCCCTGGATGTAAATTATTTTTATGAAGTACCCAGACCGAAACCCAGTACTTCTAATCTGTATTTTCTGGATACCGGGGAACTCACTCTGGAAACCGATTACCCGGATGCAGAAATCTATTATACTTTAGATGGATCCGAGCCGGATAGACAATCCAGCCTTTATTCCGGCCCCTTAACGTTCGATGAATCATTGACCTTAAAAGCCAAAACGATTCGTACGCAAAACGATGAAAGCAGTCTAACGCTGAAGGTCAATATTGAGAAACTTGCTTTTATTGATGGGCTTGCTGATAGCTCGGTTGAACCCGGATTGGATTTATGGTATTTTAAACGACTGCTACCCAATGCTGCCGCCCTGGATTCCGTGCAAGCTGCCGATAAATTGCAAATCAGATCGATATCCATGCCTTCGTTTGTCAAAGATACTACATTTGGTTTGTGGTATAAAGGTTATTTAAAAGTGCCAAAAAAAGGATTGTATAAATTCAGACTTTCATCGGATGACGGCAGTATCCTGCGTTTACATGATAAAATCATTGTCGACAATGATGGCTTTCATTGGATGCAGGCAAAAGAAGGACCGGCCGCTTTAAAACCGGGATTACATCCATTTGATATTCGCTATTTCAATGGCTTTGGCGGCGGGCAAATCCGGCTGGAATATGCCTATGAAAATGAACCTTTTATTGAAGTCCCAAGAGAGATGTTATTTCATTCAAAGCAATAAACAATGGCCAACGTAATACATATAAAGAAACAAATGGTGCATGTGGGCCAACGCATGTACGAACGCGGTATGGTGGCCGCCAATGATGGCAATATCAGCGTTCGTCTGGACGACGATCGCATTTTAATTACACCCAGTGGTATAAGTAAGGGATTTATGCAACCTGATGATATTGTTGCAACAGACAAGGATGGCTACCCGCTGGACCGGCAAAAAAAACCCTCGTCCGAAATACAAATGCACGTGCAAATTTATGCCGGGCGACCGGATGTCTATGCGGTTTGTCATGCCCACCCCATTTATGCCACGGCATTTGCTGTGGCCGGTTTGCCGCTTGATCAATGTGTATTACCGGAAGTCATCATAGCTTTGGGAGGCGCACCAATTGTTGCATATGGCACGCCGGGCACTAAAGCGTTTTATGAACCGGTAGCCCGGGCCATGCTGCACAATGAAGCTTTATTATTGCAAAACCACGGCGCGGTTTCGGTTGGTGATCGTATCCTGACAGCTTATCATCGTATGGAAACTCTGGAACATGCCGCCCACATCATTTTTTTATCGCGGCAATTGGGAGGTCCGCACGTTCTGGAAGCATCTAAAGTACAAGAACTGGAGGAGCAGCGACAAAAATTTAAGCTGCAAACGCGGGGCAATTGTCAAACCTATGACGAATCCACCGCTACTGATGAAAAGGAACATAACAGACAAAAGATTGTTGAAGAGGTCGTCAAAAAAATAAAGACGAATCAGTGAAATAAAGAAGTCCGGTTTAATAAAAGAGTTAGACTGCTCAGTTGCATTTCTTGATACACGATTTCATACCTATGAGAAAACGGGTCTTTCGGGATACAGAGATTGAGGTATCAGTGGGCAAAGGATTGGTTTGGAACAATCCCCGGATCGGTTTATATTGCCGCTTTATTACAAATAATCAGCATTTAATAAACGGATTTTAATATATGTTTACCCTTACAAGTCTCAATGATAATCAGGTTTTCCAAGCGGGTCTGCGTGCCGAACACGGATTTGCCGTGTTAATTGAATTCGATGATCAAAAGCTTCTTTTTGACACTGGACAATCCGGTCTCTTTCTGGAAAACGCCCAAAAAATGCGTGTGGACTTAGCCCATCTGAATGGTATTATAATTAGTCACGGTCACTATGATCACATGGGCGGACTGATGCCCTTGCTGCATAAAAATGGTAAAGCTAAAATATTTGCCATGCCTGGTATTTTTATTGAGCGATACAGTAAAAATAATGGCAAACGATATATCGGTGCTCCTCATCTGCAAACTGAATATGAAAAGGCCGGCGCCAAATTTTTATTTAATCAACGGCCTTTCTTTATTCGCAACGATATCGTACTTAGTGGAAAAATTGAACGTAAGTACGATCAGGAGAGGGTAACAGACCCGTTCCTCAAAGTTGACAGCAAAAACCAAGAACAAGCCGATTCCATTGATGATGAGCAGGCTCTTTTCATCAAAGGACGGGATGGCCTTAATGTGATTACCGGATGCGGTCATGCCGGATTAATCAATACCCTGGAGTACGCTATAAAAATAACCGGGGAAAAAAAGATTAACACCATCATAGGCGGTTTTCATTTAAAAAAAGCCCCATCCCATCGCGTCTCCTGGACCATCGATCAGCTCAAAACCATTAACTTTAAAAAAATTATCCCTTCCCACTGCACAGGCCCCCGTATGAGTGGGGCGCTTTTGAAACATTTTCCTGATCAAACGGATTTCATGGCCGTTGGCGAAAGCCTGCAATTGAATTGAGGTTTAATGAAAAACTCTAGTTTAACATGAAGGTCATGCCCATGTTAAATTGGATGGATTATATCGATTATTGTTTCAAATGGATTTAACTCTTGATCGGTGTAAGACCGGTCAAAACGAAAATTTCAGACGCAGAAAATAGGAATTGCCGTATGACCCGAATTCCGAAAGACGCTCGCCAGCCGGTATAAAGGTCAATGCCAACAGGTCAACGTTAGTAATAACCGACCAGGTTAGGTTAGGTACCAGAATATAGGATTGGTCATCCGGATTATAAATGGTGTAAACAGTACCACGGATTAGAGGATGCAAATCGTAGGCAAATTCCTGATAGAGTGACCAGCGCGCCGGCGACCGTAAACCGGCCTCTGTAGCTTGCAATTGAAATAATCCCGCTTTTTTCCGTTTACCCACATTATTGAACAGAACTTCGCTGTGGATGTAGAATGAATTGCTAAAGGTATAGTCTCCGGAAAGGACGTATGAAACGACGGGACGATCATCTTCGGTAAGATTTTCGAAGTGTAAAAAGGGAGGGATGGCGTAATCCGTTTTCTTGCCTTTGCTCAGAGGATCGCCGATCATGACCTCCCCTCTGAACCCGGCGCCATAAATGTCGCCCGCCCAGGCCAGTCCGCCGATTTTACGGTTATTAAACCATCCACCTAGAAGAAAGATATCATACGTTCGATAATTTAAATTCCAGAGGAGCCCCACTGTATGTTCATATCGATTATCCCCTGGTTGATAAGCCACTTCCACTTTGGTTATCGGCCCAGTGTAATACTGCACACGCAAGGCGTCCGCGCCGGGATTTTCTTCATAATCGAAATTTAATATCGATTTTGGATTGAATACATCTATGACGTTCCACACAAGCGCTGTACCCCATGCAATACGCTGCCGTCCGGCGGTAATCTGCCAGTCATTATACAGATAATCGAAGTGTAACCGATCGATTTCCACCAAACCCAGCGTCCGGTTTTCATCCCAAACGGTTGCCTCCATATCCAATATAGGATAGTCGCTAGTAATGAATGATTTATAATCAGGTACTTGTTCGATAGATTGTCCATACAAACCACGGAAACGTACTTCCATGGCACCTGTAAGGTTGGAGGTAGGGAACCAGCGCATGTTCAATCGAGAATGCAACAAATGATCATTCATGCGCTCCGGTGAAAATGCAATATCGGCGGAAGAATACATGTATTTGACATACCCCGTGACATCGTATGTTTTGAGTTGGGCGGTTAATACAGTCGGTAGCCCTAACACTACAATGATTATAATATGAATCCAACCCTTCATTTATTCACCGCTGACAGTTTGTACATTTTGTTTATCATAATCGATTTTTCCGTCCCGCAAGGTAACGACCCGCCGGGCACGTTTGATAACCCGATCATCATGGGTGGAAAAGATGAATGTGGTCTGATAGGTGCGGTTGAGTTGCTCCATTAAATCCAAAAGCGATTCGGCAGATACCGAATCCAGATTAGCGGTCGGCTCATCGGCCAGAACAAAATTGGGCCGGGAAGCCAGGGCCCGGGCCACAGCCACCCGTTGTTGCTGCCCACCGGACAATTGTGAGGGACGATTATGCATGCGATCCTGCAAGCCAACGGCCTTGAGTAATTCATTGGATCGTTCTTCGCGCTCCTTTTTCGGTCTTTTTTGCAGCAGCATAATAAATTCAACGTTTTCCCGGGCTGTAAAAACCGGAATGAGATTATAAGCCTGAAAGATAAAGCCGATATTGTGCAACCTAAAGTCAACTTTGGCACTGGTTGATAATTTATTTAGATTGGTGTTGTCGATGATGATTTCACCTTCACTGGGTTGATCCAACCCACCGATCATATTGAGTAGAGTGGTTTTGCCCGAACCGGACGGACCGACAACGGCCGTAAACTCTTCTTTTTCGATGTGCAACGTAACGTTATTGACAGCATGTACGGGCACAGCCGTGGTATTATAAGTTTTATGTAAGCTATTTATTTCAATGAGTGCCATGATTGCTCTCCGTTAATATTAAGGGTTAAAAAACATCACATTTCAGTTCGTACGGCCTCCGCCGGTTCAATTTTTACCGCCTTCCAGGCAGGGTAAAGTGCAGCCATCGTAGAGGCCAGTAAAACCATTATCGTGAGTATAAGGTACATGTGTAACGGTAAGAATGGATACAGCATGGTACTGGATCCGAAGCTTTCCAGACTGGTGGCGATAATGGTTAGGTCCAGGCCATTTATAGTAAAATACGTTAAGGTTATCCATCCCAATGCCATACCGCCTAAACCGCCGGATATCGACAAAAACACGGTTTCAATCAGAATCATTAAAAATACTTTGAAGCGCTTCATACCAATGGAGATGAGCATGCCAAGTTCATGAATGCGCTCCATTACGGCCATTAACATAGTATTGGTTATACCAAAGAGCAGGGCAAACAAAATAATAGCAACAAAGAGGTAGGTAAATTGTAACATCATATCGGAGATAAAAGCCAGCTCCGGAGCTAATGTTTTCCATGTTTGTACAGACACCCCGGTTAATTGCAGGTTCAATTTGTCCCTTATCAAAGATACTTGGTCCTCTTTTTTGACCCGCACGGCAATTTCATGGATAAGCGGCTGACCCAGACTGCGAAACAAATCAGCGGAATGGACATAAACCGTTCCTTCATCAAAGCGGGAAGATGCCGTGTTGAAAAGACCTACAATGCGGCAGGCCAGATAATGAATATTGCCCTGTAGATCGGAAAAACTGAGCACGATTTTGGAATGCATTTTTAAATTCAGCCGGTCAGCTAATTTTTGCCCGATGATAATCGGGTTGCGGCGGTCGGAATTAAAATATTGCCCCCTTACCATTTTATCCTGAATGCGGGTTACCTTTTTTTCATCATGGGGATCGATGCCCAATATACGCACACCAAAAGTGGAGGTGGGCGAGGCGGCCATACCGTTAAGCCGGCAACGACCGGATGCGGATTCGATGGAATCATGCGCTCTTATTTTCGTTAAAATTTCTTCCGCGTTGTCTATGTATAGACCGATATCCTGCTGCTTACGAAAATCCGGTGCATGAATCTGAATATGCGCCAGGTAGCGATTTACCGCTGTCTGAATCATGGATTCACTCATACCCATCATCACACCGCCAGATAACAGGCCTCCCCATAACCCGAAGATGATTGCGATGAGGATAATGGCACTGCGTTTTTTATTGCGCCAGATGTTTTTCCAGGCTAATGCTGTTAACATAGCAGACTCCTTATGTTAGCCGCGAACGGCGTCGATCGGTTTTAACCGCCGTATAAATAGTAGAGGATAGACCGCCGTTGCCAGGGCAATAATCAAAACAATAAAGGCCTGGTCCCAAAAAATAGACGGATTCATACTGAAATTAAAAATCGGTTCGATATTAAGTTGTTCAAAGGTATGCGTGGCCTCTCCTGTAAAATGAATCGGATGATGATGGAAATAATAAATGATCGGGATACTGGCAATAACGCCGCTAATGACACCTGTGAAAGCAACCAAAATCGTTTCGATGGTCGTTACTACCATCAAACGCCACTTGCGCATCCCCACCGATATCAATATTCCGAATTCCCGGGCTCGTTCCGAAATCATCATCATCACCGTGCCAAAAACACCAAAAGCAATGACAATATATAAGATGATCAACATTATGATGCCGCTGGCATTATCAACCTGTATATTTTGCTTGAGTTCCGGCAACATCTCGTCCCAGGATTTAAGGGCATATTTATGATGGGTCATTGAAGCAATCTGTTGATCAACCGTTGCAAGATGTCGGATATTGTCGACCATGATGGGCAACGAAGTTATGCGATCATAAGTGGCGAAGATATCCTGGGCATTAGGTAAAGCAAGATAAACCATAGCGTTATTCATTGACTCGAAAGGCATCTTAATAATGCCCTGAATCGGTAATTTGGCGGCAGCAATTAACCCTTGGAATCCCTGCCCGTAGAGCACAATGCTATCACCCAGACCCACATGAAGCAGGTCAGCTAATCCCTCACCGATAAGGGCGCTTTCAGAACCCGAAGTCAGATAGCGGCCTGCAATTAATTTATCTTTTAGATTGGTCATGGCCTGTTCATATTCCGGTTGCATGCCAATAACCTGGGATACACGTGTTTCACTGCCATGGGAAATGAGTGCATAAGATTCCAGACGGGGCGAAAGCGACGTAACATGGGGTAACGCCTGTATAGCCTGCACAAGGCTATCCTTCATCACAATACTTTTGTTTAAGGAGCGTTTTTCCCAGTAATCCTCATGCTGTACCTGTAAATAGCCGGTAAATAATTTTGCTGACGAGTGGATCATATAACTGTAAGAACCTTCCTGCCCGGAACGCATCAGGGCGGCCAGAATAACGGCAAAAAATACAGATGCGGCAGCGATTAGCGTGCGGCGTTTGTTGCGCCAGATATTACGCCAACTTAGCGATAAATACATAAATCAACCCCTTCAACGAATACGTTTCATGTTTCGTATGGAAAAAAATGACGGTTCGACATCTATGTTGAAATCCAGTTCCCGGTAAATGAGCACCGTCTTTTCCCCTGGCTTGTTGTGAGGAATCATTTCCCAATGTGTAGGTATTTTTCTGCCGTCCATGGATTGAATGTTTTGCCCGATCATACTTTTAATACGATTGTTGTCTTCGTCATAATAATCCGCTTTTAATTCCTGATAACCATTTTGGGTAATCCACATGATAATTTTCCCCCAAACCACACCGACATCGGGTTTGGGCAATAATTTAATTTGATAACAGGGGCGGCCATCAAGGGTATCGCTTGCCATTAAATGATGCGTGTAGTCTTCGACGATAGACGATTCCCGCACCAGATCGTCGTTGGTAAAATTGGAACCCATCCAGGGCTGCATCATCATGGACGGTGGAATTTTAATAGTGCGCTGCACTTTGGGAATCCAGTTCCATACTTCGGTTTCACGTTTCAGGGTAACGGTGCCCTTATCGCGGGCCGGAGCCGTAATAAGGATTAGGGCGTAATCCGGTTCCAGAGACCATGTTTTCATTTCGAATTCCCGGCTCCAGTCCGGTTTTATAATCTGCATGGTCACCCTGGCAAAACTGCTTTCACCCCTGAGTAAATTATTAGCTTTTGTGGCAATGCTTTTGGCATCCTGCGCTATTAAGAGGGTGGGGATGAAAAATAAAGTAACCATAATAAATTTAATGTATTTCATGAGACCTCCAACTTGTTCATGGGTTAACCTGCATCCCATTCATTATAAGATTCATAAGAGCTTCGGCCGACTTATATATATCGATGACTTCGGGCGCCAATATCCATTGCAGCATGATGCCATCCATGGCGGCGATAATGATCGCGGAAGTGGAAAAGGTATCGACCGTTTTAAATACGCCTTTTTGTATACCCTCATTGATTATTTGTGAGAGAATGGTACGATAGTGTTCATAAATTTTATCGAGTTGGATGGATTGTAAGGTCGTTTCATCATTGTTGCGAATAGCCTCGGCCCAGAATTCCAGCATAATTCCGGCAAAGTCTTTGTGTTCCTCAAAAAAAGCCCGCAGGCTCTCTTCGATGACCAATTTGAGTTTTAACGCGGGATCGGTAATGGAGGCGAGTTCCGCTTCGATGCGATCGGTCATGCCGGCATAGAGATGATTGAATGCGGTAACGAAAATTTCCTCCTTGCTTCGGAAATACTCATAAATCGTACCTTTGCCTATTCCGGCGGTGTCGGCAATATCAATCATTTTGGTTTTGACAATGCCGTTGCGGGCAAACACCTGAATGGCGGCATTCATGATTTGCTGTTTTTTGGCTTCCTTATCGATAACTCTGGGCGACAAATTGGCCTCCTGTTATTAATGACCGACCAGTCGGTTATAATATAGCATGTAAATTTGTTTTGTCAATATTTTTTTTAAAAAAGTCGCCGTAGAATTTGTGCCGGTTCTAAAGATGCGCCCGAACCACAAGGGCAGACAATAAGGCCAGCAGGGAGGATAGCAATGTGCCGATCAACACATACTCTGCAAATTTTCGTTTTTCCAGTTCCCGGAAGCGGGTAATGCCTTTAGCAGCCAATATAAATCCGATAACCGAAAATTGATTATAAAGCACAACAATAAAAATGATAATGCGCTCAAG
>WJIP01000322.1 GCA_014730185.1 Caldithrix sp.
GATTCATGCCGCCTACGGCCATTTTTTCCAGATTCCGGAATTTTCCAGATTATATGAAAATCCGGAATATGAGGTGATTGGCACTTATAATTCATTCATCGGGAATGCCAATCTGGATGCCCAGCGCACCAATATGTATGAAATCGGATTACAACAACAATTGACCAGTTTCATGTCGGTCGATGTCACCGCATTTTACAGGGACGTCCGCAATTTGCTGGGCAGCAGACTGTATGAAGCTGCCAACGGTACACTGGTTTACGGCCGCTATATTAATAAAGATCATGGCAATGTAAGAGGGGTTACCTTGTCCAGTACAATACGCTTGCCGGGTTCCGGCATTTCCAGCAGTATTGATTATACGTATCAGGTGGCTAAAGGCATTGCCAGTGATCCCAAACAGCAATTTTACGATGCCGGCGGACGTAATGAGAGCACGCTGATTCTGATACCGCTTAATTGGGACCTACGCCACACTTTGAATACTTTTGTCAATTATTCCAAAAACACCTGGGGGGCCAGCCTGATCGGCCGCATGAATTCCGGCTATCCTTTTACACCAGCCGATCCCACAACGCAACGGGAAAGTAACATTATCGAATTACGTAATAAAGGACGCTACCAGGGTGAATTCTTTCTGGATTTAAGAGCATATAAACGGTTCGATCTGGGTTTCACCCGTGCAGAGGTTTTTTTGAAGGTCGAAAATTTACTGGATAGCTATCGAAAAGATCTGCTTCCGGAATTGGATCCCAGAGATGAAGAGGCGCACCAGGATTTGCAATGGGATCGGGTAAATTCCCGTTACGAATATGTACTGAATCCTGGCGCTCAACCCGTCCCGCGGGAAGTTAAATTTGGCGTAAAATTTGATTTTTAGTAAAGGAGTTTTACTCTATGATAGGCTCTGAACAAGGATTGCAATCTTATAAGAGACCGTGGTCAGTCATTTTGCTGTGGGGAATGATCTTCTTCCTGATGGCCGCGATACCGGGTTGGTCCCAGAATGGCGAAATTTATATCGATCCCAATCAGGGTGATCCCACCTTACGCCGTGTTTTGATTATTGGCGCCAATCAGGTTTCCACGGATGTGACCAATTATGGTACCGTTGGCCGGGGAAACGACAGCGACGTGGCCAGCGGTGGTGGAGGGGTATGGCCCAAAGGAACCGGACATGATCACATTCATGAAATGACCGGATTTATTGCCGCCAGGGTGCGCAATGAGGACGGCGATCCGGTTTATATTATATCCGATGGTTACCGTGATCCGGGTGGTGCAAGCAGTGAAATTGATCCCGTTACCAATATTTCCTACACCTTTCATCCCCTGCCCGGCTATCTGAATTCTGCACAGAATGATATTGCCAACAGCCTTAATCCCAATTCCTGGCCCGATACATGGCCCGGCAAAGATGCCAACTGGGATGGCAAATGGAACGGTTATTTCGGTTTGAACCAATTCAATGCTGACCAGGAGGTCTTATATGTAATGGATGATTCCTGGAACAAAGAATTCAATTTTTATCCATATGAAGAAGACACGACCCGGCAGGGACTGGGTGTTCAGGTGGAAACCCGCATTTTTCAATGGGCGCATCCCCTGGCCAAGGATATCATTTTTATCCATTTTCAGGTATCCAATGCCGGGGATTACGACTATAATATCCAAACCGATAGTATCTTTTTCGGGGGTTATGGCGATATTGGCGTCGGCGGCCGGGGTACAACCGATGATGACGCTGCCTTTGACGAAGCACAAGACCTGGTTTACGGCTGGGATCACGATAATATAGGCGTGTGGCAGAAATTTCGTGATATCCCGCCCGGATATATCGGATGGAAGTTTCTGGAATCGCCGGGTATCGATGATGATGGTGTGGATAACGATGATGACGGCTTACTGGATGAAAGCCGCGATAACGAAGCCGGCAGCCAGGTGTTCGGTCCTGTTGGTATTTACGGTGATCCTAAAGAACATTTTGAGGGAGATGAAGATGGTGACTGGAATCCGGAAACCGATGATGTGGGCGCAGATGGCGCCGGACCTCTTTCTGAAGGTTATCCCGGGCCGGATGCTGGTGAGGATAATGGCAAACCCGATCAGGGTGAACCCAATTTTGGAAGACTGGATAATGATGAAAGCGATCAGGTGGGATTGACCAGTTTTACGGCGCCCCTTTTCGGGAGTGTTTTTATTACCGATGAGGATGCCATGTGGGATCGTATTCAGCCCGACTATTTTACCGTGCCCCAACAGAATGTAAACCAATACTGGATTTTCGGCAGCGGGCCGTTCAATTTGGCTCCAGGAAGTACGGAACGTTTCTCCACCTGCTGGGTATTCGGTCTGGATGAGCAGGCCATCTTTCAGAATTCATCCGTGGCTCAACGCATATACGATGCCGATTACCGCTTTGCCAAACCCCCCATTCAACCCCATTTAAAAGCGGTCGCCGGTGATGATAAGGTTATTCTGGTATGGGACGACCTGGCCGAACAAAGCCGCGATCCCATCTACGGTTATGATTTCGAAGGTTACCGGATTTATAAATCAACCGAACCTTACTTTCTGGAACCGGAAGATATCACCGATGCCCGGGGTAATCAGGTGTTCCAGAAACCCATTGCTCAGTTTGATATTGCCAATGGATTAACCGGGCCCCACCCGCTGCAGATCGGTGAAGAAGTGGATGCACCCATCGGTATTCACTTTTATATGGGGGATGACACTGGCCTCAAACACTTTTTTGTTGATGAAGATGTGATTAACGGACGTACTTATTATTATGCGGTTACGGCTTATGATAAAGGTTACGACCGGGATTTTTACGACCGGGGCTTATCGGAGAGCCCTTTTCTGGCTCCCATTACACCCAGTGAAAGTCCGGCATCCATAACCATTGATGGCGGTGAGATCAGCAATATGGATCCCAATACCGCCGTGGCCACAGCCAATCCCCGGGCCACGGATTTGCAACCCGGAGGCACGGATGTGGGTGATTATTTGTATCAAAGTGAAGGTGTGGCTACTGGCAGAGTGGAAATTGACATCATAGGTGAAGAATTATTGCAGAATGCGGATTATTCCCTGCAGTTCACTTCCGAATCGGCGGGATCCGCTGTAGAGATTGAAACCAGTACGTTTACGTTAATCAACGAAACTACCGGCGATACTCTTAAAAATGAAACACCCGTGCCTCAAAATTTTTCCACCGGTCAATATCAGCGGGACTGGACCGAGGAAATTCTGGATCAGGGATTTGTCTTGCGGTTTCACAATGAGTTTCCGAATCCCGATACAACCAGGGCCAATTCAGGCTGGACCGATACTTCGGAGACCAATATGGAATTGTATGTGGAGCCGTTTTCCGAATCCTCTCCCGTCGTTGAACCCATCTCTTTTGTCATCACTTACGGGGATACCGGTGAAGTCCTTGATTCCGCGCGAACATCCCGATTTGGCAATAATAAAAAAGCGGTTAGCTTCCGGGTTTCGGAATTGAACACCGGTAATCCGGTGGAATTTGTGTTATCTGAAAAATCCGGTTCCGATAACGGGCGTCTGGATGCCGACGGAGAATATATTTATCTGGTGTTTAAACGCACACCGAATGCGGTGTTTTATACTCAATCCTGGCTACTAACATTGAATGCTCCTGTGGATGAGAATGATGAAAAAATAGCCGATTCTTTGCGCATTGCCCCAAAGAACGGCGACACCTATGTGGTACGCAATAATATTCCCTTCTCCGAGCGTGACCAATATGTTTTCAAAACGTTCAAGGCGGAGAAAAAGGAAAATGTTACGGCATCCGTGTTGGATAAAGTTAAAGTGGTGCCTAATCCTTATGTGGTTTCATCCATTCTGGAGAAACAACCCTTTTTTAACGGCCGGGGCGAGCGATTTATTCGTTTTATAAATCTACCCTCGGAGTGCACCATCCGGATTTATACGGTAAACGGTGATCTGGTGCGGACCCTGCACCATCTGGGAATGGAAAACGGTACCAAGCGCTGGGACCTGGTAACCAAGGATGGCCTGGAGGTGGCTTTCGGGCTTTATGTCTATCACGTCGATGCTCCCGGTATCGGTGAAAAAGTAGGCAAATTTGCCATCATCAATTAAAAATACCGGATGGATAACCATGCAAATGGAGAGGTGTTTTAAAATGAAAGTACATAAAATTATTCCCTTACTGTTGATGTTGCTTGCACTGGCATACGGGCAGTCCAAAGTAGGAACGACCGCGGGTAACTTTTTACAAATCGGGGTCGGATGCCGGGCCATTGCTATGGGCGGCAGCGCTGTATCTTATGGCATGGATGCTTCTGCCGTATATTGGAATCCGGCTTTGGCCGCCAACCTTAAACAAAATCAGGCTTATTTTAATAACATTTCCTGGTTTGCCGGCATAAATCTTAATTACGGAGGGCTGGTACTAAACCTCGGTCGCTTTGGCAATGTGGGGGCCTCATTCTACGTCATGAATTCCGGAGAAATGGAAGTGACCACAGAGGAACGCCCTGAAGGTACCGGTGAACTGTTTACGGTACAGGAGCTGTCCGCCGGATTAACCTACAGTCGTCAGCTTACGCAGCGCTTTTTCATGGGCGGTACGTTCAAATACATTCACTCATCCATCTGGAACATGAAAGCATCGGCCATTGCCGTAGACTTGGGATTAAGTTATCGAACGCCTTACGAACCACTTATTCTGGGTATGAGCATATCCAATTTTGGCAGCGAAATGCGTTTGCACGGGCCGGATGCGGCTGTGCGCTTTGACCCGGATCCGCGGGTGGACGGTAATAACGACGGCATTATTGCGTATCAGATTACCCGTTCCTGGGATTTGCCGGTGACCTTCAGGTTCGGCACGGCTTATGAAGTAATCAAAAGCGAGTTCAATACCTTACTGGTAAGTTTGGATGTTTTGTATCCCAATAATAATGAAAATTATGTGAATGCCGGTATTGAGTACAGTATACAAAATCGGTACTTTCTCAGAGCCGGTTACCGGCAGCTGTTTTTAAATGATGCCGAAGGCGGTTTTACTATCGGTGGGGGAATGTGGTTAAAAAACATTCTGATTGATTATGCCTATTCCGATCGCGGACGGTTAAACAATGTGCAATACATTTCGCTGGGATTAAGTTTTTAATGAAGATACAGAAAGGGATCGCATGGCTCTTTTGATTAATCATAAACAATTTCTGAATATATTGATTGCTCTGATCATCATGACAGGCTATCAATTCTCCGATGCCCGCAATAAAGAATTACGCGGGGTATGGATGACCAACGTGGCCTCCAGCGTGATGTTTTCGAAACCAAGTATTGCGGAGGCCATGGATTCATTAAAGGCCTGGGGCATAAATGCTGTTTTTCCGGTCATTTATAATAATGGCTATACTCTGTACCCCAGTCTGGTTATGCAATCCATAACCGGTAATAAAGTGCACCCTATGTTTGAGGGGCGGGATGTGTTGCAGGAATTGGTGACAGAAGGACACCGCAATGGTATCGAGGTACACCCATGGATTGAGTATGGCTTTGTGGCTTCTTTTGGTCAGAATGGAGGACCCATATTAGCCAATAATCCCGACTGGGCCGGTAAGCGGTACGATATGGATACCGCCGAGTCCGATGATCAGTTTTACTGGATGAGCCAGGCCAATCCCGAAGTACAGCAGTTTCTGATCGCCCTTGGTATCGAAATTGTGCAAAACTATGATGTGGATGGTGTGCAACTGGATAGAATTCGCTATGGCAACACTTTGGACAATCAGGGTAATGTGATTACGTCCGACTTCGGATATGACGATGCCCATGTACAGCGTTATAAAGATGAACATGACGACGCTGATCCGCCTCTGCCCACGGACAGCGGCTATAAATCCTGGCGGGCGGGCATCCTCAATGAATTTCACCTCAATTTTTATGAGGCCATCAAGGCCGAAAATCCAAACGTGATGGTCTCCAATGCACCGGTTGTCTATCCCTACGGGTACAACAATTTTATGCAACGCTGGATGGATTGGTTGGAACAGGGTTCGGTGGATTTTGTGTCCACGCAGCTCTATCGGTACGATGTCAGTTCATATGAATACGAGTTAAATAAAGTGCTCTATCAGCAAATCCCTGACTATACCGATCAGTTTTTTCCGGGAATGCTAATCCGTTCCGGGAATTATCAGGTGGATTATGATCTGGCCTCGGGGTTTGTCAATAAAAATCGCCAAAAAGGTGTGGACGGCGGCGTGTTCTGGTTTTATGAGGGGCTGCCGGCGATCGGTCGTTCAATCGGTGATGGTATTTATAAAACGCCGGCCAAACCCGGGCTGCACGACATTGTATGGCGGGAAGACGGGCTTATCGTTCATGAGGATAATGATAGTCTGACACACGTTAATGGCACCTGGGAAACCCTGCAGGGTGAAGGTGCGGACAGCTACTACAGTTTTGATCAGCGGTTGTTCACTGCCATCGGGGGCAGCGGTGCTTCCATCACCTTTGACGCTGATATTCCCTATGCCGGCTATTTTGATGTATATGTGTATCAACCGTATGATAATGATCTGGCCCAGTCGGTGCCGGTAACATTACTTGACGGTAGCGGCATTACAAAAAGTATTGATGAAAGCAGCGCCATCAGCCGCGGATGGGTGTTTATCGAGACCATCTATTTTTGAAAGCGGTGTGCAACCGGTCGTGGAAATAGGTACCAATGGTGTACCGGGCACGAAAACGGTGGCCGTGGACGGTGTAATGCTGTTATTAAATCGTCGGTTCAGCCCCGAGGTGCTTGTGGGTATTGAATCAGAGCACAAAAGACGGCAACTGCCGGAAAAAATCAAATTGCATCCGAACTATCCCAATCCCTTTAATCCGCAAACTACTATTAATTTTAGTTTGCCGGAGGCCGGCCACGTCCAACTGTCCGTTTATGATACAAATGGCCGTCTTGTGCAAACCCTGATCAATGGTTATAAAACAGCCGGAACGCACCGGTTAAGGTTTAACGGAAGTGATTTAGCCAGTGGATTATATTTGCTCCATCTCCGGTATGGTAATGTAATTCAAACGCAGAAAATGCTGCTTGTCCGCTAGGTTTAATTATGCGAACGTATTGTGTGTTTCTGCTTATACTGTTTCCTGTTCTTTTGAATGGCCAGGTGCCGCAGGAATTACGGGCAGTTAAAATTACTAATGTGGCCAGCGATGTCATGTATTCCGATCAGCGGATTGAAGAAGCGATGGATTATCTGGCATCCATAGGCATAAACGTCATCATACCCGTTGTGTGGAATCCCGGACTCACACTTTATCCCAGCGCAGTGATGGATAGTGTGGTGGGCGTACCCATCAATCCCAAATTCCAGGGCAGGGATCCTTTGCAACGTATTATCATCGAAGCCCATCGTAATGGTATGGAAGTTTTACCCTGGTTCGAATACGGATTTGCCGCGTCCAATGTGGCTTACGATAATCTGGCTCCCTATCAGATATTAATGGAAGCTTATCCCGACTGGTTAACACGGGATAAAAACGGGCAAATTGTTGTTAAGAACGGTTTTTATTGGTTTTCCGGTGTAAATCCCGAAGTACAGCAATTATTTTTTGCATTGATTGAGGAAGTGGTTACGCTTTACGATATTGATGGCCTGGAATTTTCGGACCGCATCCCGGCCATGCCTTATGAGGGCGGTTATGATCTGGCAACCAAAGAGTTGTATGCTATGGATCATGACGGTCTGCAACCGCCTCAAAACCCCAAAGACAGCCAGTGGATGCGCTGGCGGGCTGACCAATTAACCGACTTTTTTGCCGGCGTAAAGGAAATTATTAAAGGGGCGAATGACCATCTGCTGGTTTCTTCCAGTCCCAGCGTATATCCGTGGAGCTACCAGGAATATCTGCAGGATTCAAAGACATGGATGGAACAGGATATTGCTGATAATATAATCCCCCAGGTTTACCGTTATAGCTACTCTGATTATCAGTATCAGCTCAGCAGCTCACTGAACAATTTTTCAGATGATACATATTTTTATTCCGGTATGTTGATTAAAGTCGGGGATTATCGTATCACCCCATCATTCCTGCTGCAGGCCATTCAGTTTAACCGATCAAAAGGTGTTGATGGTGAGGTTTTTTTCTTTTACGAAGGTCTGCGGGATCATAACAGTCAACTGGGTGATACACTGGGAGCCACGTTCTACGCGGAAGAAGCTGTTATACCGGAGCGCAATGGCCTGCGCTGGCGGCCAAAGGCCCGGATGGTCGATGAAATTGAACAGGGCAAAATCAATTCCGGTTCATGGACCGCGGAAAAAGACGGCCACAATAACCATCGTTATGTTACGGATGGAGCATCCGACGCTAAACTGACCTATACATTTTCACCGGCGTTCAGTGCATGGTTTGATATTTACATTTATCTGGACTATGAGGCCAATACTAATCTGGGCAAAGCCACCTATCAATTAAAATCGGCTTCGGAATCGCAGATTATTAGTATCGATCAGGAGGCCAACCAAGGATGGACAAAACTGGAGAGTATTTATTTGCAGCAAAATGAACAAGCCCAAATTATTCTTACGAATGAACAGCTTATCAGCGGTGAGTCGATTTATGCCGATGCTGCCATGGCTATGATTAACCGAAAACGGTCGCCCGATGTGCAAATACCCACAGCAATGGATGAACCGCGGCCTTCAAACGGTACACCATCCACCGCAAAGTTAATGTCCAATTATCCCAACCCGTTTAATCATCGCACAACCATTGCGTTTAGGTTGCCCCGTGCAGCCTCAGTGACCATAAATGTGTATGATGCTGCGGGACGGTATGTCAGGAATCTGGTGCGTGGGTACTACAGAGGGGGGCAGCATCAAACGAGCTTTGAAGCCGGATCATTGTCCAGTGGAGTGTATTTTATTCAGTTAAAGAGCGGGCAGCAAACGGTTATCCAGAAGAGTATATTACTAAAATAAACAGACTGTTTCATAGCCGGATTACACTATGACTTTTATTGATTATATCATTGTCGTAATTTATCTGATATCCATGGTCGCTGTTGGTTTTTTCTTCCAGCGGCAGGCCTCCAAGGGCATCGATTCCTATTTTCTGGGTAACAGGGGTTTACCCTGGTGGGCCTTGGGGGCTTCCGGCATGTCCTCTAATCTCGATATCAGTGGCACCATGATCAATATTGCCTTTATCTATGCTCTGGGGGCTATGGGTATTTTTATCGAGATTCGCGGCGGGATTGTGTTGATCATGGCTTTTTTAATGGTTTTTATGGGCAAATGGAATCGTCGGTCCAATGCCATGACCATGGCGGAATGGATGAAACTGCGTTTCGGAGAAGGTCTGGAGGGTAAATTAGCACGGATTTTATCGGCCGTCTCCGTTTTAATCAGTTCCATTGCTATCGTTACCTATTTTGCCGTCGGTGCCGGTAAGTTCATCGGTGAATTTCTGGGATTTCCTGAAATGCTGGGATTACCGCCGCGGTTTTGGGCCGCAGCCCTGATGATCGGTTTAGCCATGATTTATACGGTAGCCAGCGGTTTGTATGGCGTGGTTTGGACGGATGTATTTCAGGGTATTTTGATATTCGGCACCATCATCACCATTTGCATCATCGCCATAACACAGTTCTCATTACCGGAGCAGTTTATGATTTCCGTACCATTGAGGGAAGGCGGTTATTTGACCATGGAAACCACCCGGAATGCCTGGACGAATATCTGGCCTCAATGGCGGCTCAATTTACCGGAGAGCACAGCCTATTCCATATATAATCTGTTTGGTATTACCATTTTGTTTTATCTTTTTAAAACCGTAGTCGAAGGCAGCGGGGGCACCAGCGGTTACATGATTCAGCGTTTTTTTGCTTCCCGTAATGACCGGGAAGCCGGATTATTATCGTTGTTCTGGATTACACTCTTGTCGTTGCGCTGGCCCTTTGTGGCGGCTATTGCCATCATGGGTATTGTTTTTGGTGCAAACAGCGGGCAGGTGATTCAGGACCCCGAAACCGTTCTGCCCATTGTCATCAATCAACTGGTACCGATTGGACTGAAAGGTTTGCTTGTGGCGGGATTGATGGCCGCAGCCATGTCTACCTTCGATTCGGTGGTCAATGCCGGTGCCTCCTATTGGGTTAAAGATATATATCAAACCTTTATCCGGCCCGATGCTTCCGATAAACAGCTAATGCTGCACAGTCGATGGGCCACTATCATAATTGTGGGAACCGGCCTCTTTTTTACCCTGAAGATCGAAACCATCAATGAAATTTGGGGCTGGATACAGATGAGTATTTTGTCCGGTCTCATTATTCCCCTGTTAATTCGATGGTACTGGTGGCGTCTTAACGGGTATGGCTTTGCCATTGGCACCTTCGCCGGTATGATGGCGGCCATTTTTCAGAAATTTGTTTTCCCTGATTGGCCGGAATACTTTATTTTTAGTTTTGTGGCTATCGTATCATTTCTGGGAACCATTTTGGCTACGTTGATGACCCGGCCGACAAATGAAGAAATACTGCTGAATTTTTATACCATAACCCGACCATTCGGTTTCTGGGGACCGGTGAAAAAACAAATTGCTCAGAACAAGCTTGATCAGATCAAGGGCGAAAACCGACGCGATATTATTGCCCTGTTTTTTGCCGTACCCTGGCAAATGGTGTTGTTTATGACCATCATGATGATTGTGATGCAGCGGATGGATATTTTTGGTTACCTGCTTGGGGCGTTGGCTGTATTATCAACAGGGCTATATTGGTTTTGGTACCGGCATTTATCAACGGAAGAAAAAACGACGCAAACCAGCTCACAATTGGATTAGATTTTTTATGCCGGAAAAAACACAAAATACGGATATCTTAATTATCGGAGGCGGAACCAGCGGTGTTTGTGCGGCTATCCAGGCTGCTCGTTTCGAAGTTCAGGTCACACTTGCGGAACCGACGCCCTGGCTGGGGGGCATGCTCAGCGCCGCCGGGGTTTGCGCCATAGATGGCAACCATGATTTGCCAAGCGGATTGTGGGGCGAATTCCGTGATTTGATCTATGAACATTACGGTGGCCCCCAAAAGGTACAAACGGGATGGGTTAGCAAAACGCTGTTCGAACCACATATTGCAAATCAGATTCTGAAGTCAATGGTAGCCCCTTATCCCAACATCACGGTTTTACATCATCATTCTTTTCAGCAGATTATCGAGACCGGTAACGTGGTGCAGGGGGCATACCTCATGGATGATGACCGGAACGTTATGCGTATCCATGCCGGGATTACCATCGATGCAACTGAATACGGCGATGTGATTGCCGCAGCCGGATGCGGTTATAATCTGGGACGGGAAAGCCGTCAACAAACAGGCGAAGCCCACGCCCTCCGAAAAGCAGATAATATTGTACAGGATTTAACCTATGTGGCTATTTTAAAGGATTACCGCCGCAATCGTTCCAAGCATCACCAAAGACCGCAGGGGTACGATCCTGAATTGTTCAGAGGATGCTGTCAGGAATGGGCACGTCCATCGGATGATCGTCTGGTTAGTGCTGAGCGGATGCTGGAATATGGCCGTTTGCCCAATAATAAATATATGATTAACTGGCCTAATAAAGGCAATGATTACAACGGTAATCTGTTGCAAAAAACGGCCAGAGAACGGGAACTTCACCTGCAAGAGGCCAAAGATCATACCAAACGATTTGTTTATTTCATGCAAAACCAACTGGGTTTTGATCAACTGGATTACGCCAATGACGAGTTTCCGACGGAAGACCGATTAGCTTTAATACCTTATATCAGGGAAAGCCGTCGTCTGAAAAGTGTCGTGCAGTTAACCACCAATGATATTATCGATCCATATGCCAATCCAAACCGGCCGATTTACCGAACGGGTATCGGGGTAGGTGATTACCCCATAGATCACCATCATCCTGAATCGATCAAAAAGACGGAACGTTATCCGTCCATTCCGGCATTTAATGTGCCTTACGGCGTCATGATTCCGCAGTCCGTCGATGGATTGATCAGCGCGGAAAAAAATATTGGCGTCACTCATATCGTTAATGGTTGTACGCGTTTGCAGCCGGTGGTAATGCAAATCGGACAGGCTGCCGGTGCGGCCGCTGCCATGGCTGTTCAGGAAGCAAAACAACCCGGGCGGATTGCCATCCGCGGTTTACAGAAGAATTTATTAAACAATGGCGTCCGGATCATGCCCATAAGCGACATGCAGCCACATTCGTTTGGTTTTGAGTCTATGCAAAAAATGGCCGTAACCGGATTACTGCAAGGTGTCGGTGAAAGTACCGCCTGGGCCAATCGGTTTTATATGTATCCCGGAAAACCGGTAACGACCGGTGAATTTGCCTTGCATTTAAAACGTTTAGGAAAAGAAGAGGCTGCAACCCCATTGAAAAAGATGGATACTGACCTATCCCGGGCATTGTTTTTGCAGACGATTGGCCGGATTATAGCCATACCCGCTAAACAACCGTCGGAAAAGGAGGTTTTAGCATACCTGCGGCAACAGCATTTGATTCCGGATAGTGTTGTTCGTTCCATCGTACCTGAACAAATCATTACCCGGGATACCTACGCGGTTCTACTGGATCATGTGTTGCATCCGTTTGAAAAACTTGCTGTTGATATTAAGGGCGGAGTACAAACATGAAGTGGATGATCATCTTTGTTATATTGCTTTTCGGATGTGTAAACCCTACCGAGGATCCCGAACCAAATCAGGAAGTGCGCGGTGTATGGCTGACCAATGTGGATAGTGATGTACTCGATAGCCGGGAAAATATCGCCGCAGCCATGACCTTTTTAAAGGAACATCATTTTAACCTGGTTTGCCCGGTGGTTTGGAACGGAGGCCGCACCCTCTATCCAAGTACCGTTATGGATAGTTTGTTTCAGTTGCCGATTGATGCGCATTACACCGGTCGCGATCCGTTACAGGAAGTGATTGAGGAAGCGCATAAACGTGGTATTGCCGTATATGCCTGGTTTGAATTTGGGTTTGCTGCTTCCTATCAAAAAAATGGCGGGCATATTGTTGACCGCTATCCGCACTGGGCGGCCAGGGATATTAAGGGAGCATTATTAAGCAAAAATGGTTTTGAATGGATGAATGGTTACCATCCGCAGGTGCAGCAATTTATGATCGACCTGGTAATGGAAGTGGTCAACAATTATACCGTGGATGGTGTGCAGGGAGACGATCGCTTACCCGCACAGCCTTCGGAAGGGGGCTACTCTTCGTATACCGTAAAACTGTATGAAGGGGAACACCATGGGCGCAAACCGCCGAGAGATCACACCGATTCTTTGTGGCTTAAATGGCGGGCCGATAAATTGAATGCATTTGCTCAGCGACTTTATCAAAAAGTTAAACAACAGGATGCGGAAGTGATTGTTTCCTGGGCTCCCAGTATCCATCCGTGGGCTTATGAACAATACCTGCAGGACTGGCCGTCATGGATAGAGGGACGTTATGCCGATGTGGTTTTCCCTCAGCAATATCGTCACTCATTCGACGAATATAAAGCACTGATGCCTAGCCAGAGATATTCGACCCTGCATCTGTCCGAACCGGCCCTGAACCGTATTTATCCGGGGATCTTAATGAAAGTGGGGGATTATGTTATGGACGAAGCATATCTAAAAAAAGCAATTCAGCTTAACCGGCGCGTGGGCGTGCAGGGGGAAGTTTTTTTCTTTTATGAGGGCCTGCGGGAAAACAACAATGCCCTGGCAGAGTTGTTATTAAATACATTCTATACAACCGAGGCGAGATTACCGGATTTTACAAAAAACAGATAATATGACTTCTATAAATTTCAAAACATTTTTACTGAAAATCGGAGTGTGCCGTGGTTGTCACGTCATGGTACATAGTTCTCTAAAACAAATGCGTCAGGCCTTTGGGGCGATCGATGCCGGTGAAATGATCAAGATCCTGAAAAATGTGGTCACCGAAGAGGGTTCTTTGATCATGCCTACCTTTACCTATTGTTTTAAAAAACGCAAGGGTGAGCAGGAAGCCTTCGACCGGGAAACTTCGGGAAGTAAGACCGGTTTGCTGACCGAAGTATTCAGAACGTCTGAAGGTGTGGTGCGAACGGCCTCTCCCACCCATTCATTCGCCCTATGGGGTAACGTTACAAGTTTTTTTGATGCCCATCATGCACCGGCCAGTCCTCTTGGTAAAGCCAGTGTTTTAAACTGGTTGGCTGAACAGGACAAGGCCTTCATTCTTTTACTGGGCACGGATTTTACATCGCTGACCTTTGGCCATTATCTGGAAAACATTACCCCGATGCCGTGGGTGGACCACTGTCCCTGGGATTACCTGGATGTGCTGCCTGTGGGTGTTTCCACCCGGGGCCAACAATCTTTGAAAGAAGTCCCCGGCTGCAGTAAATCATTTACAAACTTTCAACACGATTTGCATGAACAACAGAAAATAAAGCCATTCTACGTCAATGGCGTGCAAAATTATAATATTCCTGTTTCGATGCTGGTCCGGGAGGGCCTACCCTACTTCAGGAATAATCCGATGAATTTGTTATGTAAGCAAGGTACATGTCAGGCTTGCGATGCACGCAGATTTTTTTATATGGAAAAGGTTAAACGACAAATTGAACAACAGAATGATTGACCCTGTGTTACGTATTGTGACTTTTGCAAATAAGGCCCGGATGACCCAGCTAATGAGGCTATTCATTATTTTCGTTATACTTATCGCGATTACCGGCTGCGACTGCAGAGACAGGGATGCCTCGTTTACAAACGTAAAATCCGATCGTACAACAACAGCGCAGCGTCAAGCCTTCTATGGTAAGCTGGTTGCTCAAATCATTGAGGGCGCCTTCCTTCAGGGATTATCCGATTCCACGGAAAAGGCCTGGCAGGGAGCTTTTTGGGGGATGACTTTAAGCCGCCATCGTTCGGATATCACCCGTCAGGCCATTGAGACTGCTCTGACCCGTTATAAGCATCGATCGGTAGCTTTCCGCAGAGCGCTTCTGGAGGTGATGATCACGGTATATCCGCATCAATATATTCAGAACATAAGCTCCATTTTCCGGCAGGAACGTGAGCCCAGACTGTTTGCCATGAGTTTGTATTATCTGTCCGCAAATACAAAAGACAGGACTGTTCTGCAATCGTATAGGCAACGCTTGTATAATACCTTTCCGGCCTGGCAAGAAGATCCCATCTTATTGATGGCGGAAGTCCGGCTGCGCAGACAAATGAAGACTCAAAAACAGGAGCCGCCTGCTTTGGTTGATTTACTGGCAAACCGGTTTGACGGTCCGCTCCCCGTCCTGTTTAGCATCCAGCGTGAAGACCGCCGTTTTCCGGGACGGTTGATTGTGCGTAAGCCCGACGGGCAGTTTTTGCGTACCCGGGCAGGGAATCTTTTTAATGTAGGACAACTGGCTATGGCTGCTTCCAATATGCCCGCTTACCTGACCAATGGCAATGCCCCGCAGGGTGTTTATTCCATGCAGGGTTTTGGTAGGTCCGACAATGTTTTTATCGGTCCGTCAGCCACGTTGCAATTGCGGTTACCTTATGAAGTTTCCGCTGACACTTTTTTTCATAACGGGTCTGATGTGCAAAATCCAGACTGGAGCCGAAGCCGGTACAGACAATTACTGCCAGCTTCCTGGCGCGATTACTTACCTCTTTATGAAGCTTTCTACAGCGGAAAAGCCGGACGCACGGCAATCATAGCTCACGGGACGACCATCAGTCCGGATTATTACAAAGATGAACTCTGTTACCCGTTTACCCCCTCATTGGGTTGTTTGACAACCCTTGAAATTTGGGATGACGATACAGGCTGTTTATCCTTAAGTGGCCAACAGGCTCTGGTAAGTGCCCTAAAATCGAATAACATTGAATATGGTTATTTTGTGGTGGTGAACAAGGATGACCGCCAAGGTCCGGTAGCGCAGGCCGAAATTTTACCCCATGTATTACAGGCTGAAAAGAGATTAACACAAAGCAATAAATGAGGTGAATTTATTGAGTGCAAAATTTTTAGACAGGGAACAAGCACAAAGTGCATTGGCCAAAACAGGCAAGCATTTTGTTATCATACAAAATCCGGATTACATTGAACCGGCTCATGATGTTGTGCCCCTGGCCGAGCCTACCGCAACGCCGCTAAGGGCCGTTAAGGCAGTGGTCATGGATATGGATGGTACGACCACCACCACTGAAACCCTTTGCCTGCATGCTCTGGAATATATGGTGCGTTCCGTTACCGGCCGGATTGATCAAAAATCCTGGTCCGGACTGGATAAGGAAAAAGACTATCCCCATGTGATTGGAAACAGTACCACGCGACATGTGGAATACTTAATCGAAACCTACTGGTCATCCATTCAGGGGCCGGCATTAAAAAAGGCATTTCTTCGCGCTGCAATGTGGTTCTTAATCAAGGGAAGAGATGAACAACGTATTGCCGAGGTACGTCATAATTTAAAGGCAACCGGTTTACACAACCTTTTACAAGACCCTGAACTGCAAAACCTTTGGGCTCATTCACATTGGGATGAACAATCGGTGGATGCACGGGTTGGGGACTATGCGGCCTATTGCCGTTGCGAGGATAAAAATGCGATTGTAAGAGCGGCAATCGATATCTATTATCAGCGCTATCATGAAATTTTGGGGCATATTGAAAGAGGGGAAGGTGCTTCTATTGCCGAAGATTTATTGGGGGACGCCGGTAAACGTCTTATCGAGCCCATGCCGGCTGTGGGTTTATTTTTAGCTATGATTAAGGGCTGGCTGGAAAATGATGAAGTCGTCGATGTTGTTGAACATCTGATCACGGGCAAAGAAATCGATCCCATGAACGCCAATTACAGCCGATTGAAAGCTTTAAATGACAGGTTTCGGCGGCATCCCATAAAATTAGCGCTGGTTACTTCATCCATTGCCTACGAAGCAAATATCGTAATGCAGGAGGTGCTGCGCGTTCTGCAGGAGCAAATAAGGGACTGGCCGTTAGATGCACGGCGAAAAAAAATTCTGAATGACCAGTTTGCCCGCCTCGACAATCTATACGATGGATTTGTGACCGCCAGCGACTCCAGTGAAATCCGCCTGAAACCCCATCGGGATTTGTACAGCCTGGCTCTGCATCAGATGGGTGTGTCCAAAAGCGATTTCGATAAAGTGATTGGCTTTGAAGATAGTGAAAGCGGGACGGTGGCCATTCGGGCCGCCGGGGTGGGCTTGTGTGTGGCTTTGCCGTTTTCTGATACCCGACATCATCGGTTTGATGCAGCGACCCATGTATGTCAGGGCGGATTACCGCAGGCCATCTTACAGGAAAACCTGTTTACGGAATAATGGGTCCATTGGAGAGACCCGCGAATCCAAAGGAAATAGTATTATGTCTGCTAAACGAATTTTTCATGTTATTTCAAATACACACTGGGACCGGGAATGGCGTTTCCCATTTCAGAAAAACCGGCAAATGCTGGTGGAAATGATCGACAAGGTTTTGGAAATCCTGGAACAAAATCCTCAATACCGGGCTTTTCACCTGGACAGCCAAACCGTTGTTTTACAGGACTATCTGGAAATCAAACCGCAAAACCGCAATCGGATTGAACAACTGGTCAAAGAGGATCGGTTACTCATCGGGCCCTGGTATATTCTGCCGGAGGAATTTCAGGTGGGTGGTGAAAATCTGATTCGCAATCTTTTGAAAGGCCATGAAATGGCCGAATCTTTGGGCAAAGTAATGAAGGTAGGGTATTCACCGTTTTCCTGGGGTCAGATTTCCCAGTTACCGCAAATTTACGCCGGTTTTGCTATTGATGTGATCATGTTTTATCGGGGCATTAACAGTCTGGATAGTCCAAAGGCGGAATTCCGGTGGATCGGTTCCGATGGAACGGAAGCATTTTGTTCGCGCTTCTCTACCATGCCACGTTATAACTTTTATTTTTATATCTACCGCCCGGTTTTGTTTAATGAGCAGGTTACCGATATTGAAAAGCAATGGTCGGAAGAAGGGCTGCCCTTCCACTTTGCCGATGCGGCTTTAAAGGACGAAGATTATAATCGTTTACAGCCGCCGGCGCATTATTATGAGGGTAATATCCCCCGGGCTGTACATAACATTATTGCTAAACAAGCGGCTGACTTCAGTTCTTCCCATATCTTCTGGGCCGAGGGTCACGACTCCAGCGGTCCTAATAACCAAACGGTCCGATTGATCAACGATATTGAGCGATATTTAGATACGGATGAAGTACGCCATAGCACTTTACCGGAGTATACCGAGGCCCTGCAGCAGTCTTTAACTTTGCATCAACTGCAGACAGTCACCGGCGAGCGGCGCAGCAGTCAATACGATCATCGCTCAGGCAATTTGTATGGCTATACCACCTCCGCCCGTATGTATCTCAAACAGATGAACTTCGATTGTGAACGATGGCTGCAATTTTACGCCGAGCCCTTTAATACGCTGGCCGGTATGTTGGGTATGGATATTGATGATCGTTACCCGGATGCGGCCTGGCAGTTTTTGCTGCAAAATTCGGCGCATGATTCCATCGGTGGGTGCAGCATGGATGAAGTGCATGAGGATATGGTGAATCGATACAAGCAGTGTAGCGAAATATCCAAGGGGATTTTCGGCCGGGCAATGAAATTTTTTGCGCAGCAGATCGATCTGGCGTCCTACACGGAAGACAGTATCCATCTTGTAATCATTAATCCCAATACTTTTGAACGATCCTCCATATGCGAGGCCTATATCGATATACCCCGGTCGTTGGATCAGGGATTTCTTGAAATAATAGATGAAAACCGAAGCGCTGTTCCGATTCAGTATATTAATGCGGATAAGGTCGAACCGGTGCTGGAGCAAATGATCGATCGGCCAATGTATTACAGCATGATGCGTTATCATTGTTATGTGCAGGTTGATGCGGTTCGGCCTATGGGATGGAAAACACTGCATGTGCACCCAATAACGGACCGCAGGGAATCAGGTCGTAAAATTGCTCATAAGAAAAATAATCACTGGGTGTTGGAAAATAAAAATCTGCATGTTACGGTAAACTCTAATGGAACACTCAACGTTTTCGATAAGCAAAATCAAACAAATTATAACGGTATAGGCTATTTATATGATGAAGGAGAAGCAGGCCATGCCTGGGTTCACGACGCGATCGGACCATTGTTTACAACATTGCAGGAAAAACCGCATATTGAACGGATTACCAATGGACCGCTTATCGCCGTCATTCGTATGCAATGGCATTGGAACCTGCCTAAAAATTTAACCGAACGGCAGCAATCGGTAACCAGTGTGATCTTACCTATAACCCTGGACATTTCCCTGAGAAAAGACAGTCGATTGGTGGAGTTCGATATACAATTGGATAACCGGGTGGAAGATCACCGCTTGCGTTTGATGTTTCCATTAATGTTGAATGCCGGTTGGTCGCATGGGGAGGGGCAGTTTGATGTGGTTGCCCGTTCTACCTTCCGACCGGATACAGCCGATTGGGTAGAACAACCCATGTATGACTATCCCATGCATCAATTTGTAGATGTTAACAATGAGCGGCAGGGGGCAGCCGTTATTGTGGATGGATTAAAGGAGTATGAGGTCCGGGACGACAAGGAGCAAACGCTGGCTATAACCTTGTTAAGAGCATTTAAATACGGTATCCAACCCAGCTCTTATCAAGATTTTAGTCATCAAAAAGGTTCGCAATGTCCCGGACAGCAAAGGTATCGGCTGGCATTTATGCCGCACCGGGGTAACTGGCAAGAGGGTAAGGTTTACCGGGAAGCGCTGAATTATAACCATACCGTTCGTTTATTTCAGATGGGCCGGTCGGATGGTAGACTGCCTGCGCAATCGTCTTTGTTAAACATTGAACCGGAAACCCTGGTTTTCAGTGCGCTAAAAAAGGCCCGGAACGGTAAACCCAATCAGTACATATTACGGCTTTATAATCCAACTGATCAACCGGTTAACGGACGTATTACATTGTCCAAGCTCGTTAAGTCAGCCGCTTTGGTTTCTCTGGAGGAAATTGAACAGCAGGCATTAAATGTACTTGGGTCCGGTGTCATTGAGATTACCGTTGCGGCCAAAAAAATCGTTACCTTGCGTTTTTCTGTAAAAGGAGAGGACCAATGAAAAGAATAACTCGTTTTTTAGTTATATTTATAAGCATCTTGCTGTCGGTTGCCCAAGCCGATGATATTGTATGGACGGAGGTTGATAGCTATGACCTTCCTCAAGGGGTTAAATTATTTAAAGGCACTCGTCAAATTCCGTTATTACAGATCTTTTATCTGGATGTGAATCTGAACGAAGAAAATCTTGCCATCCGGCCATATCTGGGGGATGCTGAACTTCTACCGCAGTTTACAGAATCCGTCGGGGCCTATGCCGCCATAAACGGAGGATTTTTTGGAGGCAATACATCGTACTCTTCGGTGGTCACGTCGGCAGGTGTGGAAGCTGTAAATGTGGCTTCCGTAACACGTAATAATCAATCGTATCCGCTGCTTCGTAGTTTTTTCGGTATGGATACTCTGGGAGGCTTATCCGTTGACTGGATTTATCATTTCGATCAAACCATTGATGGTTTATACCGATTTGATCAACCGTTGGATTATGCCTATAATGATCCGACGCCCAAAACGGCTCCGGCAAAAGCCGATGGTCAAATTTATAATCAAATTCTTCTCGGTATCGGAGGAGCTCCCACGCTTGTGAAAGACGGCCAACGTATGGTAACGTATAATGAGGAAATCATGTGGGGCTCCGGAGTGGGATATGATAACAGCGATCCGCGCACGGCAGTGGGGTATACCGTCGACAAGCATGTGATTCTGATGGTCGCCGACGGGCGGCAAAGTCAGGTCAGCGAAGGTGTGGGCTTAGCGGAGCTGGCTGATATTATGATCGACCGGGGATGTGTGGAAGCGATGAATCTGGATGGCGGAGGCTCCACGCAAATGGCGGTGGGTAATACCTATGTCAATTCGCCGTCTGAAAACAGAGCCGTACCGTCCATTTTGGCCGTGGTGCATCAAGATTCACTGGGCCTGCCGGAAGAACCGGTACTCGAAGATATTATTGATACTTCCGATGACCGATGCCAGTTAATCGGTGAAGGTTGGTTTCCCACGGCTAATGCCGGATTTTGGGGCGAGACGCCATCTATGCTGAATGAAAAGGGCGACGGCGGTAGCTACGCCGTTTTTGATTTGAATGTGGAAACGCCGGGAACGTATGACGTTTTTGGTTGGTGGGTGGCGGCCAATAACCGCTGCTCCGATACACCCTTCATTATTGAACATAGCGCGGGTCGGGATACATTTCGTATCGACCAAACCGATAATGGCTCGACTTGGACTGCAATCGGCACATTTAATTTTAACGGTGATACCTCGGAAAAAGTAATCATCACCGATGCGGCATCCCAGGGCACCTATGTGGTAGCGGATGCCATTAAGCTGGCCATGTTCGATACCAGTGCCACGGCAATATCGGAATCACCGGTTAATACTTTGCCGCATCAACTTTCGTTGCGACCGAACTATCCCAATCCTTTTAATGGCCAAACAAAGATTGAATTCGTAATTTCAGCGGATCAATCTGCCGTCCGTACCTCATTAAACATCTATAATATTATGGGACAAAACGTAAAAACACTTTTGAATGGGCCAGTACAGCCCGGCCGTCATACGGTTCGGTGGGATGGCACGAACCGGGAAGGCCAGTCGATGAGTACCGGGGTGTATTTCTGTGTGATTCGAAGCGGTTCGCTTTCCAAAGTGCGAAAATTAACATTAATACGCTAATATAATTTTCATTTTTCATAAGCAATCATTCGGATTCGTATAAAAGGATTGCTGTCTCAGAGGTATAGCGTACATCAAAACAATCATATTCTGTAAGGGCTTTGTCTGTTCGCTATTAAATATAGCACCTCTTGCGATCGCTTCCCAATCCTTATAAATTAAATACTTAATAAGTTTATATATAATAGGCTATTTATCTATTTTGCGTCTACAAAATCAACAAATCAGGTACTGTAATAGTTTAGATGGGATTAACATTGCTTATACCACAATAGGTCAAGGTCCACCTCTTGTAAGAGTTGCAACTTATATGACCCATTTGGATTACGATTATGACAGCCCGGTTTGGCACCACTGGCTCCGAGATCTGTCCAGAGAAAATACATTAGTTCGATATGATCAAAGAGGATGTGGTTTATCGGACAGGAATGTAAAGGAATTTTCCATGGAAGCCTGGATTAATGATTTAGATGCGGTTGTAAATGCCCAGGGCCTTGAGCGATTTGCATTACTGGGCCCTTCGCAGGGTGGAGCGGTAGCCATTAATTATGCAGTGCGTTATCCTGAAAAAGTAACCCATCTGATTCTCTACGGTTCCTATATCCGCGGACGCTTCAGACGAAAACTCACCAAAGAGCAACGTATTGAAGCGAACTCTCTGATCGATTTAATGCAGGTAGGCTGGGGAAAAGATAACCCGGCTTTTAGGCAAGTGTTTTCCACATTATTTATGCCGGAAGGCACAGAAGATCAGATTAAGTGGTTTAATGATTTACAGCGTATATCAACCTCTCCTGAAAATGCAGCCCGGATTGAACGTGCCGTTTATAATATTGATATTAGTGATGTGGTCTCTAAGGTTAGTGTGCCTACGATGGTGCTTCATTCCAGGGGTGATGCCATGATTCCATTTGAAGAGGGCCGCCGACTGGCCGGACTAATTCCTAATGCGATATTTGTACCTCTGCAAAGTAAAAATCATTTGATACTGGAATTTGAACCGGCCTGGCAGCATTTTTTGAATGCACTGAAGGGCTTTATCAAACCCAAAAAACCCAAACCATCTTCAGCAAAATATTTACCAACCTCAATGACTGAACAGGATCTCACTTCTCGCGAAATGGAAATTTTGGAATTAATCGCCAGGGGACTAAACAACGCGCAGATTGCACAAAGGCTCTTTATCGCTTCAAAAACTGTGCGTAATCATATTACAAATATCTATAGCAAGCTTAATGTAGCCAACCGCGCCCAGGCAATTGTAAAAGCACGTGAAGCAGGACTGGGTATTTAGTTATCCAAATCCCTCGTTCAATGCGGGACAAATGTCCCAATCATTTTCCAGTTTATCGCTATAGCCATCTAATAATTGGGACATATGACTCTTGTTATAGAATTCAAGCATATTTACTGTGTTCAGAAATTAATGACAGTAAAAAGATAGTGTGTAATCTTTTGCAGAGGTGATCAGATGCATGAAAAAAATACAGCCGATACAATTTTTATGATTCATGCTATGTGTGGCGGAGAATGGTGTTGGGAACATTACATACCTTTTTTTGAAGAAAAAGGTTACCGCTGCATTGCCACGCGTTTACGGCATCATAATAGAAGATTGATTAATAATCCTCCCTCTGAACTGGCAAGAACGGGTTTATTGGATTATGCGGCCGACCTGGAGCAGGAAATTATGCAACTTAATAAAAAACCGATATTGATGGGACATTCTTTGGGCGGTTTACTGGCCCAGATACTGGCTAGCAGAGGGTTAGGCAAAGCTCTTGTTTTATTGGCCCCGGCGTGGCCGGCAGGCATTGTTGCCATCCGGCCATCTGTACTTAAAAGTTTTTGGAGTATAATGACAACGTGGAAGTTCTGGAA
>WJIP01000323.1 GCA_014730185.1 Caldithrix sp.
GAACAAAACAATCAGGCCCGTTCTCAACCAAAAGAAAATGAGCAACCCTGTTCTGATTTGTCGGTTCTTACCACGGAAGAAAAACAAGTACGTAATGATTATGAATATGTGTCTAAAACCTCAATTCCCGATGAACGATGCGATAATTGTGCGTTGTGGATAAATCCGCAGAAAGATGCCTTTTGTGGGGGCTGTCAGATCATGAAAGGGCCTATTCATCCCGCCGGGTACTGTGTGGCCTGGGTGGCCATGGAAGACGGATAATAATCGGCTAACCGGCAATATTAGGCAGTTGGACCGGTTTTTCCGAAGATGGAAAGGTCGTTTAAATTAGTAAAAATTATATCTCAAACCTGCCGCTAAAGTCTGTTTAAACTGTCGTTTTGCGGTCACATCCCGATCATAAAACAAATTAAAATTAAAACTAACCTGCACAAATTCGGCCACTTTGGCCGAAATTAAATGATCCCAGTTCACATCAATGGCTTCAAAACGGGTTAAATTGGAGAAGAGCTCCAATTTTGATGTATACTTCATAGTTGAATTAATTTTATAACGCACATCCGAAACCAGCTCGGATCCAAACTCCACCCTAAAATTTTGGCCCTCGGCGTACATTTCCGCAAAGCGATTGGTTATCGTTTCTTTAATGGAACCGCCTAAACGGATTTTAAACAAATCGTTATACTCATAACCCAAACCAAAACTCTGTACAAAGTAGGCCGGATCGAAAAAATCGGATATGGCTTTTTTGCTGGTGTCGGATGTGTATTTATAACCGCGGGAGGATTGAGTCAAACCGCTAAACGAAGCATAGGGATTTACATAAATACCCATTTTTTGAGTAAAGACACTTTCAATTTTGATTTCATCAGCTGCTTTGCGGGAATCGGCTCCGCTGACCTTGGAGCGTCCATAGGAGAACTTACCACTGTTGGACCAATTAAAGCGCTTGGTTTTGTATTCGGCTTTGGCGTTCATTTCAACTTGCCAGGACCATGAATTTTCGCCACCCTGGGCCCAGTTGTCAAAACTGTTTTGAGTAAAATTCAGATTACCCAGTAATTCTTTTTTCCATCCCTGGAAATTTTTTGGTTTTTCTTTTACGGCTGAGGCCATCATGGGACCATTTAAGGCCGCAAAAATACAAAATACAATCCATATATTTCGCATACTTCTTCCCTGAAATTACTTATCGGTTACGTTAATGCTCCCTTTTTTGTTGAACGGTAATTTAAATGCGTCCAGCATAGGCAGAGAACTTTTGAAATCAGCATTGCCCTGCAAAGTGTAATTTAATTCGGAACGATTGGACAAAAGCTGGTAGGCAGATCTTCCGATTTCAAAAAAATTTAAAGACAAGGGGATTTCCAGCATGGAATCACCCTTTTTGTCAATTTGAATGTCTTCGGTAATGCGCCCATCGGCCCACCGGGCCCCATTGATCGTCAGGTCGTAATCCAATTTATCCAGTAATACGGAGAACGGATTTTCATTATTTACTTTGATTTTAACCGCCAGATCCGCACCCGTAAATCCGATTTTATCAAGCTGGATGGTGTGCAGTTTGACATCCGGCAGGCGGGGGACCATAAGATTGTCCGTTTTGCTGACCGGTATACTCAGTGTACCTAAGATAGGCAACTCAAAAGACAGATCCATATCTACCTGGTAGTTAAGAGAATCTTTGTTTTTTAAATTTTTAAAAGTTTCGAATAAATCCTTATATGTAATTGTGAAAGGAACGGCTATTATCGATTGTCCGTTGGCCTCTATATGTAAGCCTTGATCCTGACGACCCTTTAAAAAAGAGGCGCCTTCAATGAGCAAATCATAACCATAGGATTGCAGATCGATGCCCAGGCTATTGGGGTTATTGATTGCTACGTTCAATAACATATCAGCAGTATTAAAATTAAAATCGGTGATTTCAATTTTTTTCGGCTGAACATTGGGTTTTTCAATGGTGGTTTCCTGTAACATTTTTAAAAACTCGGTGCAGGAGACTAATAGCAGGCTGAATACAATAATAATAATCGTTTGTATGCCCAAGAACTTCGTCGTACGCTTCATCAATCTCAACTCCTCAATGTAGGTTAAATGTTTATCTGTAGAGATGCGGCTATCTCATCATTTATGCTAAAAAAATATACAGAATTATTTCTTTAATCAGCAAAATCGGATGGTCTATATTACTCACTGGGTAATATATTTGCCATTAGAGACTAAACCAAACGTTCGGAACGATAATATATTCCATGTTTTAACGTGGTCACCATCTTGAGTTACTCAGACTTATCGAACAAAATCCCCAAGTGGTAATTATTCATCATGACTGAATTAAAGTGATAATCTAAAAATAAAATATAGGCAGAAATCGAAATTACAGCAAACAATAATAAGCCGAAGCCAGTAAAATTAAAATAAATCGTTTCCGCATTATCAAATGGTTTTGACTATTTGCCTAAAATGAAAACCATAGATGGCCATGGTTACTGCCATAGAAAACTTTTTAGGGTAACGGGTTAAGCTCACGAA
>WJIP01000324.1 GCA_014730185.1 Caldithrix sp.
GATTAAAATCGGCTGGTATAAATTTCTTATTGCCGGAGTTATGGAAAAACAAGGCGGCGCCGGTTTTTTTGGCGGCCCCAATTTTGACAATCAGATTTACATACCGGTTACCACATTTATGAAATATTTCGGCAGCAGAAATCGCGACTACACGATTGCCGTTAAAGCCCCCAGTCAGGAAATCATGACAGATTTTGAATATGAAATCATCGGTGAAATGCGCCTGATCCGCGGCCTCAAACCCACGGAGGAGAACAACTTTTCCATTAATTCCATGGAGAGCTTAATCGATGTATATAACAATGTGATGGGGGTGGTGATTCTCATCGGATTCATCATCACCGGTATTTCGTTGTTCGTCGGCGGAATTGGCGTTATGAATATCATGTTTGTGTCCGTGACCGAACGTACCCGGGAAATCGGCATCCGCAAGGCCATCGGGGCCAGGAAAAGAGTCATTCTGACCCAGTTCCTGATGGAATCGTCCATGATTTGTCTGTTAGGGGGTATAGTGGGCGTGTTGTTTTCCTTTGGCGTGGCTGCCCTCATTAATCAATTTTTACTGCCGGCCAGCGTATCCGGATTTATAGTTGTGGCGGCTCTGAGCATTTCCATCCTGACCGGAATGGTATCCGGCTTCATTCCCGCTTTCAGGGCTTCCCGCCTGAATCCCATCGAGGCTTTGCGATATGAATAATTTAACTAGAGGTTTATAGCATGGGATTTTCCGAATCCATTAAAATGGCGTTCACCGCCATCTGGAGTCATAAACTGCGATCGTTTCTGACGCTGGTGGGCATCATTGCCGGGGTAGCGTCCATTATCGGAGTTATGACGGGCATATCCGTGATACAGAATACCATCGAAAGCGAGATCAGTGTGCTGGGCGCCACCACCTTTCAGGTACAGAAATGGGCGGCCGGCGGTCCGCACAGCGAAGAGGAAATGCGTAAAATCCGCAATCGTCGACCAACCACCGTGGCCCACGCCAAAGCCATCCGCGAAAATGTGGCCACGGTTGATCTGGTTGGTTCGGAGCTGTGGGACTATAATCACACGGTTAAATACCGTAATAAGACCACCAATCCCAATGTGGTCATTTGCGGTGGGACGCCGGAGTACGCTCCCAACAATACACACTATATCGCCAACGGTCGCAATATGAGTAATGAGGATGTGAAGATTGGCCGGCGGGTGGCTATCCTGGGGCACGCTATAGCCCAAAAGCTGTTTCCGTGGACGGATCCTATTCAAAAAACCGTTAAAGTGGACGGCCGCAAATTTACCGTGATCGGCGTATTCGAATCCAAAAAATCGGCTCTGGGCGGTAATTACGACAATTACCTGCTGATACCTATCACCGAATTTAAAGAAATCTACACCATGCAATACGACGACGGCCGCGACCGTTCGGTGAATATCACCGTGCGGGCCCGATCCAATGAAGTGCTGCAGGATGCCATCGCCGAAACCCGGTCGGTCATGCGCCGGGAACGGGGCTTAAAACCCAATGAAGAAGACGACTTTACCATTTTTACCAACGAGAGTCAGGTCAAAACCTTTAATCAAACCACCGCCGGTATTAAAGTGGGGGCCTTTGTCATCGGCATCATTGCTTTGATTGTGGCCGGCATCGGTATCATGAATATTATGCTGGTATCGGTTACCGAGCGTACCCGGGAAATCGGCATCCGTAAGGCCATAGGGGCCAAACGTAAAAATATTCTGCTGCAGTTTCTGCTGGAAGCGGTTATTTTATCCAATATCGGCGGTGTCCTCGGCGTACTGGTTGGCTTTGGTTTGGGCAATCTGCTCATTCTGTTCACCGATTTTACCGTATCCATTCCCCTGCCCTGGGCCGTTATCGGTTTGCTGTTCTGTACGATGGTGGGGTTAACGTTCGGCTACTGGCCGGCGCATAAAGCCTCCCTGTTACGACCGATCGAATCGCTGCGCTACGAATGAAGTCGGTGCACTATCTTAATACCATCGTTTTCCGGGTTTGCATAAAGCCGCGATCTATTTAAAGTTAATATAAGTAAATCCCGCCCTGATCCAATCGAGATGGCTTATTCACCTCAGTAACACAAGTTTCTTCTTTTTGGAAATCCTTTGTTAGTCATTAAACTGTAAAAATACAGGCCACTGGCAAATTCGGAGGCATCCCACTGCACGCTGTGCTTTCCCGTTGGCTGTCTTTTGGAAACCAGCATAGCCACCTGTTTCCCCAGGATGTTGTAAATGCTCAGCTCAACTTCATTGAAACTGGATACTGGATATTGGTTACTGCATTAAAGGGATTTGGATAATTTTGATAAAGGTCAAACTCAGAGGGCTTTATTGTTTTTTCATCGATAGCGGTAAAGGGTCCCGTATTATAATATATCGATATTTGACTGTCGCGGGCGATAACCAGATCAAGCCTGCCATCGCGATCCATATCGATCGTCTGAACAGCTTTGGCCTGATAGCGCTCGGCCTTCACTCAGGAACGTATCCGGCCCTATAAATCCAACTCGTATTTTGAGGTCAGTCCCAACCTAAGATTTTGGTTATTGACCGCTTCAGGACGTCGATGTTCACCGTCCAACGTCCCCTTCACATCCGGAAACAAGGAAGAGGACTCCCGATCGACAATCGCCTGTGCTTGCCGAAGACGCTGCCATGCCGACCTCAGGTTAAAATTTGACTGCAGTGCCCGCTTAACCAGTTTGTTCAGTTGGGCGTCGTCGAATGCGGTCCACCAGCGCTGTGAACTTTCTCGTTGCCGGATTGGGAAAAAGCGTTTGGAACATCCGCAGGCGGAGCCACGGTGACAGTCCTTGAAGCGCAGCTTAAAAGCGTAGTCAGAGCAATCGCCGATAAAACAAGCGCCAACCAGCGCAAACTATTTTATCCAATAGGTTTCATATTTGTATCGCTATGCATATCTTTACATCAATGTAACGGATTTGGTTTTAATTCCAAACTGACGACCCGTCGGCTCGTTTCTACCAAAATCGAACCGAATACAATTAAAATGCAAGGCCGTCCGGATTATAAACCGTCAATCCGCCTTCCCGGTTGCCCATCCAAATATTGCCGTTTGCATCTACTTCCAGGGCTATCACATTTTCCGTAGGTAAAGGGCTGTTATCCGGTCTAAATGATTGCCAGGCCTGGCGACCGGTCTTTTCGGGCATGTAGCGACTCAAACCGCCGTTCCAGCTTCCGATCCACAAGTTACCGTTAGGATCCTCCGCTACTCCATAAACGGTGCTGCCCGGCGCGTCGCCAAATGACTTCCATCTACCGTTCTTACTAACCCGGGCGAGTCCCATGCTGCGGATGGCATCCACGCCTATCCAGGCGTCGCCGTTTCGATCGACATAGATGGATTTCAAACCGTTGCCTGTGTTAACGCCTCCATCAGTGGGATCATATACTGTCCATTCCGAGCCGTTATACCGGGCCGTTTTGCGCTCGCTCAATATCCACACACTGCCATCCGGCGCTATAGTCGTTTTTTCAACATTCATGCCAGGGACATCGGCCGTCCATCGTTGACCGTCAAATATACCCAGACCTTTATTAGTACCCGCGTAAACGGTCCCGTTTGGATGAATTTCGATGTCGGTGGGATCATCCGGCAAGCCGGAATTAACCGGATTATACGTCCGCCAGCTGCCGTTCTTTTCAGGATGCATAATGCCTTCGGTTGTAACGAACCAGGGCGTCCCTTCAGCATCCACGGCGATATCATAAACATCGTTTCCCGGAAGGGGCGAATTAACCTTATCGAAACCGGATACTTTGGCGCTATCCGGATGAAAATTGACGGCGCCGTAGCTATGAATAAAATCGTTGGCTATCCAAATGGACCCGTCGGGCGATGCGCATAGTGTAGACGCCCTGTCCACCCGGAATTTAAGGGGCGAACAATGATAGGCTTTTGATTTCCAACCGTTCATCATAGCGCCAAACGATTTCGGCGATTCCGAACGCTGCGCCTGATCCGGCGGAATCAATTCGAGCAGGCCGTATGCGTTATTCCCCACCCACAACCGGTTATTCTCAGTTAGCAGACTGGTTATCTCATGATCCCGTACAAGTTCGAAATCAAACACATATTCCCATTGGCCCTTCTTCCACACAAGGATGCCGTGTTCCGTGGCCGCATAGAGCGAACCGTTTTCGGAAGCGTCTATGGAATGGACGTGTAAAGCGGTATTATCACGCAGGCGCGGTTCGTAGTGGGGTACGTCGATATTATCCCGGTTGTATGTATTCCATTGCTGTTCTTTGTAGCGAATAATCCCTTGTTCAGCAGCCATCCAAATCGTATTTTCCGGCCCGATGACCATATCTTCTATATCATAGTGGCCGTTTTTCTCTCCGCCGATTTTCACCGCTTCCCAGCTACTTTCGTTCCGGTTGAAACGAACAAGATGGGATGAGGAGGCGGCAATCCACAGACTGCCGTCGCCGCCGACCGCCAGTGCATCAACGCCTCGCACATTTTGAAGCTGATCGTTCTTCTCAAAACCCTTATAAGCATCATATATTTCAATGGATTGGCGATCGGGGCTTACATAAGCAAATTTTGAACGGTGCGATATCCACAAACCGCCGTTTCCCGCGGGAATCATATATTCAATGGTATTGCCCGAAAACGCCGGATACTTCTGTTCACGAAAAATGGTCCACCGTTGTTGCTCACCTGCGGATGGCCGGAAACGGAAAATTTCGTAGAATGCGTTAAATCCCAGCCAAAGATGGCCCGCCGAATCGGCTGCAACTGTGTTAATCCAGGACGCAGGTAATCCCGAATTAGCTTCGTTATAAAAAACCATCTTGCCGGATTGGGGATCGAGTTTTACCAAATTGCCTTTGGTTGCCAACCAAATCTTGCCGTTTGCCCGGGCGATATCTTTCACCTGTTTGCCTCCCGTAAAATTAGCCCAACGATCCATGTCGAATTTCTTAACTTTCAGGGCGTTGACGGGCTCAAGA
>WJIP01000325.1 GCA_014730185.1 Caldithrix sp.
AAATAAATTTTAAAGCGTTACGAAAGGACCAAAAGGTGGATGGTGTTTCGGGATAAACCAATAAAATGTTCATGATTATCCTCCTGTAATACGCCTGATAGGGGCAGGATTGAACATGGTCCAACGGAATATCGATGCCGCTATCTATTTTACTTTCAACTCTGATGGCATTATACTAACGGAAATTAGGTTTCAATGTAAAAGTTATGTAATTTTTGGATTTCGGATTTACATCAAATTTAAATATAATATTTTTAATGAACAGAAAACGAAACACATGGTAAGATGGATTCTAATTTAAAGTTCAAAAAACCCGGACCCACGTTTTATCATATACTGATTTTCTTAGTAGCCCAGTTAGCTTGGTTTTTACTTTTAGGGCTGTGGATTTATTGGTATGTGTCCAATTATATTTTACTGGATAGGGTGGATAGCGATATGGCTTCCGATATTATTTCGGGTGCTTCCAATATTGCCACCCTTGTAGGGGGTATTATATTGTTGATTTTGCTTTCACTCAGTATGTCTTTAATCTTTCTGTACCTGAACCGGCAGATGAATATTACGCGGCTTTACGATAATTTTATCGCCAATGTCACACACGAATTAAAATCCCCACTTTCTTCCATTCAAATGTACCTGGAAACCATGCAAAGCAGGGAAGTACCTCCCCCAAAAAGCCGGCAATTTTTTTCTATCATGCTTGAAGATATAGCTCGGCTGGACCATTTGATCAACTCTATATTGTATCTCTCTTCTTTCGAACATAGCAAAATGGCCCGGCAGATTCAACATGACTATCATGTCTACGATGCCCAGACTATAATTACAGAGGTCATTCAGGAAACCATCCATGCTTACAAAGTACCCCGGGAAAATGTGACAATGCGCGGGCAGCTTTCCGCTCAGTGTGTGGTTGACCGGGACTGGTTAAAAATCGTGTTCAGTAATCTGATCGATAATGCTATAAAATACAGTAAAGCGCCCTTAAAGCTCAGTGTTCATCTCAGTCAATCCGATCGCTTGATTTATGTGGAATTTAGGGATAACGGAGTAGGTATTGCTCCCCGGGATCAGAAAAATATATTCAATAAATTTCAAAGGATATCCCCCCCCAATAGTCCAAATGTAAAAGGCACCGGATTAGGCTTATATTGGGTAAGAGAAATTATTAAATATCATGGAGGCAAAATTAATGTAAAAAGTGATGGTCTGAATCGGGGTACATCATTTAAAATTGCATTGCCCATATATAAAACTACTAAAAAACTGTATATTAAACGACTGTTAAAACGCAGCCAAAAACAACAATCAAAAACTAAAGCGAATAATGACTAATTCAAAAAAAATCTTATTGGTTGAAGACGAAGAAACATTAGCAATCGGACTGGAATTCAATTTATCGGAAGAGGGATACGCCGTAACCTGGGTGCAGAATGGACAGCAGGCACTGGATACCTTTCAATCCGAAGGGTTTGACCTGATCATTCTGGATATCATGTTACCCTTTGTGGATGGTTTTCAGGTAGCTGAAAACATAAGACGTTATGATCAGCAAATGCCCATCCTTTTTTTATCCGCCCGAGCCGGTATAAAAGACAGGCTTAAAGGTCTGGAACTGGGAGCGGACGATTACCTAACCAAACCGTTTCATCTGCAGGAACTTTTGTTACGCGTAAAGGGTATGCTGAAACGGAAAGAGTGGTACAAAGAATCGTCCGATACGGTGCCGGTATATTCGTTTGGCGACAATGAGGTGCATTTTGAAAATCTTACAGCTGTGCACAAGGGGATTAAGATTAACCTTACTTTGCACGAAGCTATGTTGCTGCGCTATCTGATTGAGCATGAAGGTAAAGCTATTTCGCGTAAAGAGCTGCTGCACCATGTGTGGAATATAAGTTCGGAAATTGAAACCAGGCGGGTGGATAATTTTATATCCCGTTTGCGCAAGTATTTTGAAAACGATCCTGAAAATCCAACTTATATCAAGAGTGTTCGGGGGGTGGGATACATGTTTAATGGTTAAACTGGACGAACAATCCCTCACCCGATTGAACCTGTGTAAACCGAAACAATAGGCATCATTTTTAATACCCATGCTGTGATTAACTTAATAAACGTTCGTTTCCCGTAATAGTCTGGAATGATCCTTTGAATTTCAAATTGGTAGTGGTATTGAAGAAGCCATCCCCCAAAGGTTCAATGAAGGACTGAATGAAAATGAATCTTGTCTTAATCGGCAATTCCCTGCTAACATTATAAGATAGTAGCTTATTGAAACGCATCATTTTTGACCTTTCCTCTCATTGCCAGGTTGCCTTTTTGCCACAGATTAAATAAGTTACTGTTTTAATCAACTAAGGGATTAGGTACTTTTAATCGATTTAATGGGAAACCCATCTGCACTTCTAATTTTATTGGTCATATTGGCTTCTAGCATTGCTTTGCTGCAGGCAGATATCAATGAAGAAGGCACTATTTATCCCGGCCTCAACGGAGACGAACTGCGGGACAGTCTGGTTAGCCACTATAAACCGGATATGGTCCTGAATTATGATGATGCCCGCGATGTCATGTTTTCTGAAATCGATCAATACAATGATAGTGTAACGTGTGTGTATACGGGTTATCGGATTTATCTGAATCCATCTGTCGATCCCAGTACCGATGCCTACAATAAGGATATGAATACGGAGCATACCTGGCCGCGCAGTAAAGGCGCTGATTCAGGTAATGCGGAGAGCGATTTACATCATCTATTTCCTACACGCGTCCATGTTAACTCCTCTCGCGGAAATGCCCCTCTGGGTGAAAGTGATGATACAGCAACCGATACATGGTGGCGGAATGACTATTCATTGACCTCCATTCCAGATTCATATATTAATGAGTACAGCGAAAAAGAAAACGACACCGATTTGTTCGAACCCCGTGAAGACCATAAGGGCAATGCCGCCAGAGCCGTGTTTTACTTTTACACCATGTACAGTGATGTGGCCGATGATGATTTTTTTGCATTGCAAAAGGACGGCCTGTATGAATGGCATTCCATTGATCCTGCCGATCAACGCGAAAATGAACGCAATGATCGTATTGCGCCTTACCAGGATAATAAAAAAAATCCGTTTATCCTGGATAGCACGCTGGTGCGACGAGTTTATTATGCAGATGAGAGCCAGAATGTGGCTGATCCGCAGAATTTCACGGCTACAAATATCGATTCAATAACCAATGAATTATCCTGGCAAAAGAATAACGCCGGCAATGATGTAATGATTATATGGAATACCAGCGGAACATTTGATGATCCGGTGAATGGAGTCGCCTATAGCGATGGGCAACCAGCGTTAATTGGTACCATTATTGGACGTACTTCAGCGACTTCATACTTACATAACGAATTAACAACCGGACAAACCTACTATTATCGTGCCCATTCCGTAATGGGCATTGACGGTGGTGAACAGTACTCTTCCGGAGTTGAATCCAGCGCCAATACTTCACAAATATCCGGCGATGCCCAACCGGGCGATGTAATCATTACGGAAATTATGCAAAATCCTGCTGCCGTCTATGATGAAGATGGCGAATGGTTTGAAATTTATAACAATTCCGGGCAATCCATCAATATCGACGGGTGGATTATCCGCGATCTGGACTTTGATGAACATCAAATTCAAAATCATGGATCAATGATCATAGAATCCGAAGCTTATATGGTTCTGGGAAGAAATGATAACAGCTTAACGAATGGGGGCGTTGAAGTTGATTACCAATATACGGATTTCCAATTGGGGAACAGCGGAGATGAGATTTTTCTTTATTTAGCAGACGGCGCGACGTTAATCGATCAAATCGAATATGATGGGGGAACCAACTGGCCTGATCCCAATGGCGAATCCATGTATTTTGATGGTTTTTTCACCGCTGATAATAATTATGCGGATTACTGGAAACTATCGGATACGCCATGGGCAGACGGTTCGGGAGATTTAGGCAGTCCCGGTTATGCCAATACCGTATCCAATCTGGTGGCCGATGCTAGCTCGTTGCCAGAAGAAATTGGTCTATACATCTATCCCAATCCCTATAATCCGCAAACCACCATCCGTTTTGAAGCCCCGGTTGGAAAACATTTATCGCTGCGGGTATTCGATATGTTGGGGCAACAAATTACGGAGTTATTGAACGGAAAAAATGAGAACAAGCAAACCATCCTGAGGTGGAATGGACAAAACAGTCAGGGATTGGATGTGAGTTCCGGCGTTTATCTAATGGTTTTACAGAGCGGACAACACTTCATCTCCAAAAAAATAATTTTACTACGATAGTTATTTGCGCACACTCAATAATGAATAAAGTCCAAGCACGATAAATATCAGGTTGCCCAGCCAGGCACCCAAAAGAGGATCCATCTTACCCTGATGTCCCAGTACCTGTCCGAAGCGAATAATGATAAAATAAGTAAAACTGACCAGTAAACTGATACCAAAATTAACGCCCATACCCCCGCGTCGCCTGCGGGAAGCCAGAGGAGCGCCTAAAAGGATCACGATAAAATTGGCGAAAGGCATGGCAATTTTAAGGTGCCGTTCCACCAACCATTTACGCACTTCACCACCTACGCTGCGTATCTCTTTAATAAAGTAATTCAGCTCGCTGTAACTCATTTCTTCCGGTTTTTTCTGCAGTTCCAGCATATCTTTCGGTTGCAATCGTATATCAGCAATAGTACTGTCGGTGAATTGATAAAGTTTTTCTGTTTGGCCTTTAAACCGCCGAACAGAACCCTCTTTCAGCAACCAGTGTTTTTCCTTCCAGATCATGCGGCTGGCATCGATGCGTTCTACCAGATTACGCCCCCTGAAGGTTTGGATGCTTACGCCTTTGGCGGTTTGTGTTTCACCGTTATAATATTTGATGGCAAACCGCCGGTTGCCTGTATCCTGACGAAAAAGATTGGATCGGCTCTTGGACGAAGGTGGTGTGTGTCCTTTTATTTCGTAACGCTTTAGATTGAAGCGCATTTCGTTGGCCCGTGGTACGACCCATTCATTGAAAAAACCGGCGCCTGTGCTGATAAGTAATCCCATCAGGAATAAAGGCAATAAAATTCGATACAGACTGATTCCGGAAGATAATTGGGCCACCACTTCATTATGATTAGCGAACATACTCATTGTAAATAAGACACTCAAGAGCACGGCAACAGGCAAAGTCAGGCTTATTATGTATGGAATATAGTATAGATAATATTGGGCGAATTGACTGACGGATGCGCCGTTATCGATAAAATCGGAAATATTTTCGATGATATCCACAACTAAAAAAATAATAATCCATGTGATTACGGCTATCAAAAGGTTTATCAGAAACTGTCGAAGAATGTATTGGTCCAGAAATCTGAACATAAATTCCCAATCCTAAGTTTGGTCGTCTTTTTTTCGTTTGAACATACGGCCCAGTTTGTCCCAGGGGATGAACGCGGTTTCTTTTACGGCCCGCCAGATGAAATACATGCCGGCTCCCCCTACAATGATATTTGGAGCCCACATAGCCATAAAGGGTGTCATAAATTTACGATCCGCCAAATCCTCGCCACCGATTAGAAAGACCCAGTATAACAGAAAAAAGCCAATACTGAGGCTTATGGCGGCTCCCATACCGCCTTTACGGCTCATAACACCCAACGGTGCTCCGATTAATACAAAAACAATACAGGCAAAGGGAATGGAAAATTTTTTATGAATCTCCACGGCATATTTATTGATGGAAGCTTGATGATTATCTATAATACTGTGTTTGGTGCGCATTTGATGATAATGGCGTTCGATGATACGTTTTGCCTGCGATTTGGCGCTTCTCCAGTTATTACCGGCGATTTCAATATGGTTCAGTATTGAATCGGATTGGGCCAAGCGTGTGCTGTCTCCCAGCTCCTTTAAAAGGGTATCAATACGGATGAGCTGGCTATTGAGACCGGATTGCACCCGTTCTTGCTGAGTTGCAATTTGCTTTCGAAACTGGTCGATTTTATTCTGCATCATGGATATATTCATTTCCCGGTCGCCACGATAGGAATCCTGTTGTTCTTCAAATTCAAACTCTTCGGCGGGAATGTAGACCACATGCTTTTTAAATTCCGAACGTTGATATTCTTCCACTTTTTTCTGATCCAGTTCATGGAACTCACCATTAAAGAGGGTGAAGATCAGAGATTTTCGCTCCCTGGAGTAGACCATGTACCCTTCGCTGGCGGTTATGGTAACCATCTGCGCAGGATTGGAGCGATCAAACAGGGTTAAGTACCGTAAACGATCGATGGTTTCCCGGTCGGAATATTCCGGACCCAGCATTTTATCCAGACCCAGCCACTCCCGGGGCAGCGGTTTCTCGATTTGTTCAACTAAAATAGTATAATCGTGTAATGTAAAAAAAATATGCTCTTCCAGTTGCAGAGTGGGTTTTTTTTCTTTAACCGCCCGAAATACCAGTTTTGCCTGGTGATTGGATTCAGGTAAAATGCGGTCGTTAAAATAGATCATAAGCAACGTCAAAAATAACCCCAGATAAAGGGATGGGCGGATGATTTTATAAATACTGATCCCGCTTGATTTGAGTATGGTAATTTCATTATCGGCGGATAACCGCCCATAGGCCATTAGAACTGCAACTAACGTTGCCATGGGAACGGCCAAAGCCAGCATCCAGGCTAAATTCAAGGCGATAAGACGGACGATGATTAAGATTGGTAATCCTTTGCCAAATATCTGACCGATATATTTCACCAGAAAGTTCATCAGAAGGATGAACATAATGACCACCAGGGCCATAATGAAGGGTTGAATATGTTCTTTCAGAATATAACGGTTAAGTATTTTCATCACTCTGTAATACGGACAAATTGGTTACCTGTTTATTATTAATGAAACACTGTGTACGCTGATAAGAGTTGTAGGGTTCAATGGATATTCAAACATTTGGCTATGTACTAACTCCTATCATTCGGATACAATTTAACGGAATTGATCTATTCATGGTAATTTAATTTATCCGAACGATTACTTTTTTTCAAGGGAATCATCCGCAAACTTGCAGGTATAAATCGTATCACAGGAAGATTATCTTTGAAAGTATATCAACATTCCTTAAATTGAGCCTTTTATTATGAAATAATAAAATTGTATTTTTTTGAATAACAAGAGGTATTTTCTATGGCTCAGAATCTTGTGGAAAAAATCGCTCAAAAATATGCCGTGGATGATAAGAATCAGGAAGTCCACAGTGGTGATTTCTTAACCATCCGTCCGACCTATGTGATGACACACGATAATACGGGTGCGGTGATACCAAAATTTGAAAGCATTGGTGCAAAAAAAATAGCCAATCCCCGTCAGGTGGTGCATACCCTGGATCATAATATTCAGGATAAAAGCGAGAAAAATGTGCAAAAATACCAAAAAATCGAAACGTTTTCCAACCGCGTGGGGGCCGATTTTTATCCGGCCGGCCGGGGTATAGGTCACCAGATAATGGTTGAGGAGGGATACGCTTTTCCCGGGACCATGGTGGTCGCATCCGACAGTCACTCCAACATGTACGGCGGAATCGGTTGTCTGGGTACGCCCATAGTACGAACGGATGCTGCGGCTCTGTGGGCCACAGGGCAAACCTGGTGGCAGATTCCGCCCGTGGCTAAAGTGGAATTAAAAGGCAAACTGAAACCCGGCGTGACCGGCAAAGATGTCATTATCACGCTATCCGGCTTTTTTAATAAAGATGAAGTTTTGAATCACGCCATTGAGTTTACCGGCGACGGAATAGAAGAATTATCCCTTGATCAGCGCCTGACGATTGCCAATATGACCACGGAATGGGGCGCTCTGGTCGGCTTATTTCCGGTCGATGAACGAACCGTGGACTGGCTGCGTCAGCGGGCCCGTTTCATTAAAAACCGCGGTCCGGCTGGTGTTTCCTCCGATGCCGACTACAACGGTGAGCACCCCCGCTTAAATGTCAGCCGCATTGACCAGTTGCAACAGGAACGAGTACAGGCCGATGATGGGGCATTTTACAGCAAGACTTTAACTCTGGATTTGAGCAGTGTGCGTCCTTATGTTTCTGGGCCCAACACGGTTAAGACTATGCGACCTGTGGCCGAAATACGTCATGAAAATATCAAAATCGATAAAGCCTATCTGGTATCCTGTGTAAACAGCCGGGTGGACGATATAGCACAGGCAGCTGAAGTGGTCAAAGGCCGGAAGGTAGCCGACGGTGTAGAGTTCTATGTGGCGGCCGCTTCCAGCGAAGTACAGGCCGAAAGCGAAAAAAGAGGTGACTGGCAAGCATTACTGCATGCCGGAGCCAAACCCCTGCCACCGGGTTGCGGGCCGTGTATCGGTTTAGGAGAGGGGTTGCTGGAAGACGGGGAGGTTGGTATCTCAGCCACCAATCGGAATTTCAAGGGGCGTATGGGATCGCGCGAAGCCCAGGCCTATCTGGCTTCACCGGCAGTGGTGGCTGCCTCCGCTATTTCCGGAAAGGTTGATATGCCCTTTGAGCTGGACGATGTTTCTCCAAATGGCCAGGTCCAAACCAATACTTACCGACGGCAAACCGAAAGTTCAAAAGTGGAAATCATCGATGGCTTTCCACAGCGGATGTCCGGTACCATTATATTTTGTCCACAGGATAATCTGAATACGGACGGTATTTACCCCGGGAAGTACACGTATAAAGATGACATCACGCCTGAAGAACAGGCGGATGTGGTTATGGAAAATTATGACCCTCAATTTAAAACCATGGCCCAAAAAGATGATATTCTTGTTGGGGGTTTTAATTTCGGTACAGGCAGTTCCCGGGAGCAGGCGGCCACGGCCCTAAAGTATAAGGGATTGCAATTGGTGATTGCCGGTTCATTCAGCCAGACGTATAAGCGCAATGCCATTAACAACGGTTTTCTGGTCATTGAGGCTCCGGAATTGGTGAACGATCTAAAGAAGCAATTTGATCAAACTACATTAACCCATCGAACCGATATAAAGGCCGCAGTCGATTTTGCGGCAGCCAAACTTATCGTGGGTAACACGGAGTATGAAATCAGTCCGGTGGGCACCACAGCGCAGAAAATCATTGTAGCCGGAGGTCTGGAAGCCTGGGTGAAACAGCAAATTGAAAATTGATTGTTTTAAAAACGATGCCCTTAAAATAAAAAACCCGGCCTGTTATGCCGGGTTTTTTATTATTTGATTATGTCCTTAGCTCAGCAAAAGTAATGGTCTGAGTGTTAAG
>WJIP01000326.1 GCA_014730185.1 Caldithrix sp.
GCCCATTGCCCATTTTGCCGTTTCGCCTGTGCAATATGATATCGACCGTCAAACCTTATATTTTATCAACCGTATCGAACTGCAATTGTCCGAAACCACCGATGCGGAGGCGGAGGTAATCAAAAGGGACAGTCGCTTTCGTTCACCGACCGCCCGGTCCCTGTCGGCCGTGTGGCAGGATCAGCCGGTGGTCTCCACGACACCATCAACCGCCCAGAATCAAATGCAAGAAGACGGCATTCGGATGGTGGATCTCGAACAAGAATACCGCTACGCCATTATCACCACCGAAGACCTGCAGGCTAGCATGCAACCCCTGGCGGAATGGAAGAATCTAAAGGGTGTGCCCGCCGTCATCCGCACTTTGTCCTGGATACAGGAACATTTTCCTCACGGTATCGATACCCCCGACCGCATCCGCAATTATATACGCTGGGCCTATCGCCATAAGGGCCTGGACTATGTTCTGCTGGCCGGCGATGTGGAACACGTTCCCAGCCGCATCATAACCACAGGCGGCTACACCTTCGCCACCGATTACTATTATTCCGATCTTGACGGATCATGGAATGCCGATGAGGACGCCGTTTTCGGTGAAGCGGTCGATGAACTGGACGGTTATCCCGAGATATATGTGGGCCGTATTCCGGTGCAAAATACAACGGAAGTCAGCGCTTTTTTACAAAAGTTGTTTTTTTACGAAAAAATGCCCCCGGCGGACACGGGCACCTATCCGGCCAATACACTTTACATGGCCGCCGATTTGAGCCGCAGCGGGGATGGTAAATTGTTGATATCCAAACATATTGATCCCCATATCGCTTCCGATTTCGAGCGGAACTGGCTGGTGCAAAACGAGCATGTGACCACCGATCCCCAACCGGCACTGCAGGCTCTGGACAAAAGTTACGGATTGCTGTTTACGGAAAACCACGGATTGTATAATACCATTCGTCCCGGCGCCAGAGGTTCCAATATTTTCGGTTACGAGATGCTGGATATGGAAAATGAATTTCCCGGTGTCTGGTATGTCGCCAGTTGTTACACCAACGATATTCTCAAACCGGCTTTTTCTGAAATGTATATGCGCAGCGAAAAGGGCGGAGTGGCTTATATAGGGAATTCCAGTTGGGAATACCCGTTCAGTGGCATTTACCTGCAAAAAGAATTTTATAAGCTGGTTTTCAACAAGGGTCATTATCATCTGGGTGAAGCTCATTTTCTGTCCCGTTTTCCTTACCTGGGCTACCTGGGCTGGGAGGGGCCATCCCGCATCATCGTTTACTCTACCGTAGTCCTGGGTGACCCGGAGATGCCCATATGGACGGCCAGTCCCGCTGATATGCACTTTGATTTCGATCAAACCATCGTTGACGGGCAGCAGCAATTATCCGTTCACGTAACCGATGCCCGGAATGATCACCCCCTGCAAAATGCCCGTGTCGTTTTGTACAATGGTGAAGATATTTTCATGATAAGCCATACAGGCGCTGACGGCACGGCTAAAATCACACCAGCCGCAAATCTGCAAGGTTCTGCTCGGCTTACGGTGTATAAACACAATTTCCGGCCCATCGAAAGTTCGATTTATTTATCATCGCAGGGTGGCGGCAATGTTATCCTGGCCGACATGCGTATTAATGATAGTGAAGGAAATAATAACGGACAGATCGAAACCGGCGAGACCTTTAAACCCCGGTTTTTGATCAAAAATAATGGCATTTCGCCCACGTCCGCCGGCACATCATTGCAGTTATCCGGTATGCCTCCATTAATAGAGATGGCCGGGAATACCATCACCGGCATCAGCGCCATCCCCGCCGGGGACAGCTTATGGATCAGTGGACCGCAATGCCTGTTGACCGAAACATTGTATGCAGACACCACAATTGTAGCGCAGGTCAATTTTCAGTCATCCGATAACGTTTACGGCCGTTATCCCTTCAGCCTGGACATCACCACCCCCGAGGTTCGACTGACACGTCCCAACGTCTTATCTTCGGTTGTTATGGATAGTAACACCATACATACCGAACTGGAACTGGTTGTGCACAACCGGGGATTGGGAGCTGCCCAAGATGTTTCGTTGAAGATTAGCAACGTTAATGATCCTGCAGCCGTTGTGTTTACAGATTCCGTAAGTGTGGGGATCTTGGCGCCCTCGAAAACGGTCACCACCGAATCCTTTTTGGTGCAACATGCCATGACCACCGATTCCCTGAAATTTACCCTGGACATAAAAGATAAGATGGGTCGAAAGCATCAACAAACGTTTAATTTCCTCGATCCGCATTCACCATTAAACCTCAATTTTCAGCCGTTCTCAGCCCACGCCATTGCCTTGACCTGGCAGGTTTCCGCGGACAACGATATCATGGGCTATCATATTTACCGCAAAGCATCGCATGAAACCGATTTTTCCAGAATAACCCCTCACCCTATCCAAAACGGTGGATATTATGTTGATCAGCAGGTTGATCATAATCTGCGGTACCACTATCAGTTGCAAAGCGTCGATTCCTCATCCAATGTCAGCAGCCTTTCCGGCGACAGCCTAACGGCATGGGCTGCCTTGCCCTACACCGAACCGTATCCCATACACCTGGGGGCAAAAGCCTCCGGCGCCGAGCGTAGCGGAATTTCGGTGTATGATTTTCAGAACGACGGACATTACGAAGTGATCGGCGCGGGCGCCAACGGTGTCCTAAAAATTTTTGACGATCAGGGACGCCTGTTACAATCCGTGGATGGCATGAAGGGTGATTTGACCGAACCGGCCATCGGCAATGTATATGGCGACGAGAGTGAGGAAATTGTCGTAAGCAGTTTCCGCGAGCGCAAAGAGGTCAATGGCGTGTACGTCATCGATCCGTTAACCGGGCAGATTATCCATCATTTTGACTTGGGCTATCATGCGCCCACCACCGCTGTATTGCGGGATCTGGATAACGACGGACTGGATGAAATGTTGGCCTTAACTCACGGCAATAATCACCCCGATCCCGATCAAAAGATCAGCCTGTTATTTATTTGGGAGTATGAAGACAATCAATGGAAAACCTTCAGAAACTGGCCGGAGGGCGGTTTTCTGATCGACTCTCATTTCAGCCTGGGAGTTCCGGCCACCGCCCGGATTCATCCAGACAGCGGCGGCACGGTTTTCCTGGCCACCTCCCATGGCAAACTCTATCGTTTTGACCCTATGCTCTCCGCGGAGCCCAAGTGGATGGTGGAACTGGACGGTTTTTTGAACACACCGGTCAGCGTAGCCGATCTCGATGGCGATGGTACGCCGGAAATCATCATCGCCAGTATTTATGCCAATAAACTGTTCGTGGTTAAAGCAAACGGACAATTGATGGAGGGATGGGAAACCGGTCAGGATGTACAGGTAACCGATCCCTGGTATCGTGGTTCCCCGGCCATTCCCGGCAATCTGGATGATGATCCTCTGCTGGAGATTGCTTATGTGGGCCGGCAACAGGTTTATATTTTCGAACACAACGGTGTCTTGAAAACCGGATGGCCCAAACCCGTTGACAACGGTTACAGTGAGTTTGAAAACCATGATAAAATCCGCAGTGTGTCATCCAGCCCCGTGCTGGCCGATCTGAACCGGGATGGTATAACGGAACTGATCTTTATAACCCGTGATGGTATGCTGCACGCCTGGGATACGCAAACCGGTTCGAATATTGTGGGCTTTCCTATGGATACGCAGATGAATATCGTATCTTCCCAGTCACCGGCTGTTCATGATGTGGACCGCGATGGTGATCTGGATGTTCTTTTCCTGGATCACGGTGGCCGTCTCAGTATCTGGGATGCCCTGGTTCCTTATGGAACACAGGCCATGCTAACCTGGCATCAGCCCTATGGCGATGCCGCCCATAGCGGGCAGCTGGATACTACTTATCTGGATGTCGTCAGCAACATCGGTCAGTCATCCGGCACGGCCGGTTCCCTTCCCCAGCGCTTTTATATCGAGCAAAACTATCCCAATCCCTTTAATCCGCAAACCCACTTTTCATTTGGTCTGGCTCAACCGGCTCATGTATCCATTGAAATTTTCAATACACTCGGCCAGCGGGTACAAAGGCTTATCGATCAAAACATGACCGCAGGCCATCATACCATTACCTGGAATACACAATCAAACAGGAGCGGTGCACTGGCCAGCGGCCTTTACATTTACGTCATCCGGTTTGCAAATGCCGATAATGGTCGGGTCATCACCAGAAAACACGGTAAGATGATCCTTCTGAAATAAATTCTGTACGCATCATGCTTTTCCCGGGTTAACCAAAATTTAAACCGTGGCAGCTGTTTCAGTCTTTCCGGTATCCGTTTTTTATTCATGAAATTTATCAAGGGAATTCTTTTTCGCGGTCGGTTTTTATTTTATGCCGTCCAACTATTTATTAAATTAATGTTAAGCTGAACGATAGTTTTTTACCACCATTCAAAAGAGGATTTTGGTATGCATTCTAAAATGACCCGCCGCACCTTTAATCGCACACTGGCTGCCGGCACATTAGGCATCTTAACCGGCTGTAATTTAAATAATCGGTTTGATATCATACTTCGCAATGGCCTGATAGTCGATGGTTCGGGCAGTGCGCCTCTGCGTCAGGATGTCGGCATTATGGATCAGACCATCCATACCATCGGCGACCTGAGTCAGGCGTCGGCTAAGACGGTCATCGATTGCCGTGATAAAATCATCTGTCCGGGATTTATCGACATCCACACTCATACGGATATGGAATTGCTGGTCAATGCCAGGGGTGAAAGCAAAATAAGACAGGGCGTAACCACTGAAGTCGGCGGGAACTGTGGCTCATCCCCCTTTCCTCTCAATGATATCGATTTTAAGGATTTGGATGAACACTTATATAACAAATACGGACTGCATACCCATTGGCATGACACAGCCGGTTTTCTGCAGGCCCTGGAGGATAACAAAATTGCTTTAAATTATGTTACACTTACGGGTCATGGTAAATTGCGTTCTTCTGCCGTCGGTAAAAATGATGTCAAAGTCACGGCCGACCAACTTAAATCCATGCAATATGCCTTACAAAAATCGATGGAAGAGGGGAGCTTTGGGTTATCCACAGGCCTGGAATACGCACCCGGAAGTTATGCCTCCACAGAAGAATTAATCGCTCTGAGCAAAGTGGTTGCCACCAATAATGGTCTTTATGCCACGCATATGCGTAATGAAGATGACCGGGTGGAAGAGGCCATCGAAGAGGCTTTACAAATCTGTGCCCACTCCGGCGTATCGCTGCAAATATCTCATCTTAAAGCCTGTAATCAAAAAAACTGGCATAAAGTCGATCACATGCTGCGTATGATCCATGAAGCCGAAAAATCCGGCATGCCCGTGGCCGCCGATCGTTATCCCTATACCGCTTATGGTACGGGATTATCCGTCTTTCTGCCCATAACCACCCGGCAGGGCACAACCGATGATATCCTCAACCGCTTATCCGATCCCAAACTTCTACCCGAAATCAAATCCTATGCCGAATACCGTGGCCGGCGTATCGGCGGATGGGATAGGGTACTGATCAGTTCCTGTGCCACGGAGCCCAATAAAGAGCTGGAGGGTAAAACCATCCTCGCTGCCAGTAAACAGAAAGGCATAGAGCCGTTTGAATTCATCCGCAATCTGTTAATCGAAGAACGTAACCGGGTAAGCATAGTGGGTTTTGCCATGAGCGAGGAAAACCTGCAGAAAGTTTTATCATCCCCTCTGGTTATGGTCGGTTCCGACGGAAATGCCGTTGCCAATTACGGTCCGTTAGCCGACGGTAAGCCCCATCCCCGTTTTTACGGTACGTTTCCCCGCGTGCTGGGCAAATATTCCCGCGATGCCCATTGGTTTGATTTACCAACCGCTGTCCGGAAAATGACCTCCATGCCTGCCCAAAAGCTGGGATTGCCCAAACGCGGTCTTCTCAGCAAAGGCTATTATGCTGATGTGGTGGTGTTCGATCCCCAAACCGTCATCGATAATGCCACCTTCACCGAACCCCATCAATATCCCGGCGGCATTGAATATGTAATTGTCAACGGCACAATCACCGTTCAACAATCCCAGCATACCGGGGCCATGGCCGGTAGCGTTATCCGGCGGGTATGATGAGAGTTGATCACCATTTTAAGGCCATGCCCAATCAAGTTACAGGCAGCCCTGATTGAATCCCATGGGATTGCTTCTTAAGAACGGATGGGTCGGTTTGTTCCGATGTTTATGGCCGGTATATCCTTTACCTGTTTGAAGCACCATCTTCATTTAATACGAGCCATTTCATTTCTTATATGAGGATATTTAATCGAACAGACGCATCAACCGCATCCTTTGCTTATTCTGAGAGCGCACACAGTACAGATTAACCGACAACAAAGTTCCCGCAAATAACATAGCACTCACAAGCCAAAAAACGGTTTGATAAGATATAAAGGCAACCAGAATACCACCCATTAAGGGATAAAATATGGTGGGGAATTGCAGCATATTTTTTACCGCCACATGGGAGGGGATGGAATCGTTGGGTACCAGAATCATCAGGTAATTAGCCACGCCCAGGGACAATCCCTTTAAATTGGTTCCCACCAGAAAAAATACAATCAAATACAAATCTATATGAACCAGCGGTAAGAAGATAGCCAATAAGGGTGTCATAGTACCGGTGATACCAATCAAGACCAGCACCAACCGGAAATTAACCCGGTCACCCAGGCGTCCCCACAGGGGACCGGCAATAATTTCCCCGGCAATCTGTGCGGTAACAAACCAGCCCAATTGCTGCTCCGAAACGTCCAGTTCCGTGCGGGCGAATAAGATGTACAGGGGAAAGGCAATGTGGGCGGCGGTCAGCATCAGCTCCGTTATTATCAGCCTTACAAAATAGGGATTACCTTTCAGCAGTACAAAATGTTTATACCAATGGCGTGTTTTGGGCTTTACGCTATCCGCTTTTTCTCTCAGCTGATAAAAACCGGCGAACGCTACAAACATGGCCACTGCCGAAAGGATATATAAAAGCATATAATTATGAGGAAAATCCGTTACACGGCTGAAAATAATTTTGGTCAGGTACCCGGCTCCCAGCCCAAGGAGGCCGCCGAAAAAAAGGCGCAGTCCATACAGAGTGCCGCGTCGGTCGCTTTTGATGGTTTTGGAAAACACAGCAAAATAACTGACATCGCCCATACCACCGGTCAGAAAAAAAAGCAATGAAAACAACAGAATCAGAACGATACTCAATACGGGAAAAGGTTTATAAAGCAACCACAAAATCAATGCAATGGTGAGCAAACTCAAACCACGGATTAAAACGGCCGCAATCAGAAAGTTCTTTTTACGGGGAGTGCGTTCCACCCAGTTGACAAAAAAGAGCTGCGGAACAACATGGCCAATACGATGCATGGACATCATTAAGCCGCTTAAAAATGGGGAACCGGTCAGAGTATGAATCAGGGCTGTTTGTACGGTATTGATTTGAGTGAAGGCCCCTGCCAGTTGTAAAAACACCCCATGCCAGAGAAAGGCAAAAAAGTTGTGTTTATGATCGGATCGTTTCCGGTTAATCTTCATAATCATCCACCACAATATTACTCAAAAAAGAGTTTGATGCATGAAGTGAGCAAAAATTACAAAGAAATACCCGGGAGGTCTTCATCATTAACTGATAGAGGGAATACAAACCTTAAAGCTATTCAAAAGATGGGAAAAAAAGAATGGTTTTGGCAAACCATTCTTTTAAATATTCAATGCTTCTTTAAACTTTTCGAAGATATTTTTATGATCGTTTTTTTGCGGTTGAAAATTTTCGCTGTTTTGCAAATCGCTTATGATCTTCTGCTCTTCCGTAGATAAATTCTTAGGAACGTAAACCTGTATCTGAATGAGCTGGTCGCCCATACCCGATCCGTGTAACCGCGGTATTCCTTTGTTGCGCATACGTAAAATACGGCCGGACTGCGTGCCCGGAGCAATTTTTAAATTGGCTTTGCCGGTGAGTGTCGGTACTTCCACGCTGCCGCCCAGCACGGCCTTGGGAAAACTTATGGGTAACACCATAATTACATCATCTCCGCGGCGCTCGAAGATATCGTGTGTTTCTTCTTCAATGTAGACGATAAGATCGCCCGGCTGGCCGCCTCTCAATCCAATATTGCCTTCCCCTTCCATTGGAATGTAATTACCGGAAGTAACACCTGCCGGAACATTAATCTCGATGGTTTTGGATCCGCTGCTTCGACCTGTACCGTTACAGCTCTGGCAGGGGTTCTCAATAATCTGACCTTCACCACTGCAGCGCTGGCAGGTGGTAACATTTACCATCTGCCCAAAAAGCGATTGCGAAACCTGGCGCATTTCTCCGCTGCCGTGACAGGTGGGACAGGCTACGGTACGGCTGTATTTAGCAGAGCCGGTTCCGTTGCACTCCTGACATTTAACCTGCTTTTTCACCTTGATTTTTTTGCGCACACCGGTGGCAATTTCTTCCATCGTTAGTTTTAATTTAACCTGTAAATCGGCACCCCGTTTATTGGCCCGACGTCTTCTGGCACTGCGGCTGCCCGTGCCCCCACCAAAAATATCGAATCCGAAACCTTCTTCCATAAATTGCCGCAGGGCATCCGAAATATCGAAACCACCGGCGCCAAAACCACCAAAACCCTGGCCGGCACCACTGCCCACCGTACCGAACTGATCATACTGCTTGCGTTTTTGCTGGTCGCTGAGCACGGCATAGGCTTCGGCAATCTCCTTAAACTTGGCTTCCGCATTCTTATCATCGGGATTTTTATCAGGATGATATTGAACAGCCAATTTGCGATAGGCCTTTTTAATATCCTCCTGACTCGCATTTCGATCTATTCCTAAAACCTCGTAATAATCTTTTCCTGCCATATATTACCACCTATTTACTAACCAGAACCTTGGCATGTCGAACAACTTTTTCATTTAACAGATATCCTTTTTGATGTTCTTCAATCACGTAGCCACTGTCATATTCTTCGGAATCCACCTGCATCAGGGCATCGTGCAAATTGGCATCAAATTCTTTACCCACGGCCTCCATTTGCTTGAGGCCATGTCTCTGAAGTGCATTTATTAAATTTTTATGGATTAATTGAATGCCTTCGCGCAACGATTCTTTATTGTTACCCTCATCGGCATGCGACAGGGATCGTTCCAAATCATCCAATGCCGGTAAAAGGTCTTTAATCAAACTTTCATTAGCAAATTGCAAATGATCAATAAATTCCTTTTCTTTGCGGCGCTTAAAGTTTTCCAGTTCGGCCATTTTGCGCAGGGCCTGGTCTTTTAATTGCTTATTTTCATCTTCCAGTTTTTTAATTTTTTCTTCCAGCTCGGTTATCTTCTTATCCTGTTTTTTATCCTGCTTCTTTTTCTGATCCGGTTTATCAGCTTCGTTTATTTCTTCTGCTTCCAACTCAACCGTTTCTTCATCTGTCTTGCCATCTTTTGGCCCTGATTGCTGATCTTCATCCATTTCCATGGAAGTCTGTTTTTCTTCTGTTTCCTGTTTTGCTTTTTTATGTTTTGCCATAAATCGATCACCTTTAAATTTTTATTTTATGAAACTGTATTAATGCGTTCGGTTATCGCTGTTGCTGTAAAATCAACCAGAGGAATTATTTTATGATAGGCCATTCGTGTCGGTCCTATCAACCCCAGAACGCCGGCCACATCGCCTATTTTATAGGTGGATGTGATTACACTGCATGTCTGTATTTGATTTTCCGTATGCTCATCACCAATGGTTACTCGTATACCCGGTGGTTGTTCCCGCTTTCCCATAAAGTAGATTATGATATTTTTATCTTCCAGCAAGCTAATGAGCGTGGAAAATTGGTTGATATCCGTAAATTCCGGCTGATCCAGAATGTAACGTGTACCGTTGAGGGTATAATTTTCATAACGGGAAAAATCAAACATCCGTTCGGCCATCTTGGAAAACAATTTAACCAGACCGGATCGTTCACTGTATAAATCCCGCATAACGTGACTGAATGATTGTTTTATTTCTTCCAGTGTTTTCCCGCGAAAACGTTTATTGATTGTTTCTTTAATTCTGTCCAGTTTTTCAGGCTGGACACGGTCTTTCGTCTCGATCAGAAAATTTTTAGCCTGCCCGTCCTTCCCCATAACCACCGCCATTATCCGTTCCGATGAGATGGTGAATAATTCGATACGTTCGAAGATGCTTTGATAAAACTTAGGCTTAACGCTGATTCCCAGTTGATGGGAAATTTTGGCCAGTACTCCTGTTATACGATTTAAAAATTGATCCAGATCTCCGTCATAACTGTTTATGGTTTCAATAATTAACCTGGCCTCGGCTCCTTTGATGCGTACCGGATTAATGAGGTGGTCAACGTATAAACGGTATCCCTTGGTTGTTGGTATTCGGCCGGCCGAGGTATGCGGTTGATACAGATAGCCCCTCTCTTCCAGAATAGCCATAATACGCCGCACCGAAGCCGGTTTTAAATCAACACCCGCTAATTGTGAGATCTGTGTTGAACCAACCGGCATTGCCGTCAAAACATAAAGTTCGACGATGCGTTCTAAAATTGTTTTTTCCCGTTTATTCAAGACATCCATAATATTGTTTCAATTTATTTGAGCTAATTAATTTAAAATGTATGTGCACTCTATTCAAGTTTAGATATTTTCAGACGGTTAAAGTTACACCGGTTCGTCCATTATAACACAGCTTTTAAATATTTTGATACACTCATTTTGCTGGAAATGATCCCAATTAATACCCCAACGATAACCAGTACCGCAAAGAAAATGTAAGGGAAGACCACCGCTTCAAAAAAGTAATGTCGGGATAACGCCACCGCCATCCATAATAACGCATTGGCGATAATACCGCCTATCAATCCCTGCAAAAGCCCCTCAACAATAAATGGCCGGCGGATAAAAGCCTCCTTTGCCCCGACTAATTTCATAATTTGAATGATGTCTTTGCGGGCCAGAATGGTCAGGCGGATGGTATTATGCAGCAGGATAAAGGCTATCACCAACAGGATGCCGCCAAACGCCCCGGATATCAAATATACGATATGAATATATTTATCGATCACTTGGAGCAGATCCTCCTGATAGGCCACCTCATCCACTCCATCAATAGCGGCGATTCTACCGGCAATTTCCCTAACAGACGCGGCCTTGCGGTATCCCTCATTTATGTGAATAATCACGGATGGCGGTAACGGATTGGTATCCAGTACTTCGTATATATTGCGGCCAAACTGCTTTTCGAACCGATTGGCTGCATCCGCCTTGGAAATAAAGCGTGTATCGGACACGCCCTCCATTAAAGCAATTTCAGAGGCTATTTTCATGCCAACCGATTGTTCAATGACCGGTTCCAGAAAGACCTCCAGCTCAATGCGGGATCGAAGGTCGCCGATCAGGCGGTCCACATTAGCGGTAAAAACCATAAATAATCCCAAAAGCAGTAAGGCAAAAGCTACCGATACAATGCTGATGCTGGTTGCTAACCGGGCACGCTTAAATCCTTTAAGTCCTTCTTTTAATGTAAACCAGAACGTCATGGTTTGATGAGATATCCTTTGTTTAGATATAAATTACGATGTGGGAAACGTTGAATCAGCGACTGATTATGGGTTGCCATCAAAACCGCCGTGCCCTGTCGGTTAATCTTCTCAAAGATGCTCATAATTTCCAAAGCACTGTCATCGTCCAGATTGCCCGTGGGTTCATCCGCCAGTACAATAAAGGGATTATTGATAACGGCCCGGGCAATGGCCACCCGCTGTTTTTCGCCTCCGGATAATTTGGCCGGATCGGCATTGCGTACATGGCTTAAATTAACTTCGGCCAGTACCCTAAATACTTTACGTTTAATATCTTTACTTTTGGTCCCTATTACCCGCAGAGGGAAAGCTACATTTTCAAAGACAGTACGATCCATCAGCAGGCGGAAATCCTGAAATACGACCCCAACCCGTCTGCGCAGCAACGGAATTTCTTTTTGCTTTATTTTTGCCGTGCTGTACCGATCGATTATAACCGTCCCTTCATCCGGCAGATTCTCCATATAAATCAAACTCAGCACCGTCGATTTTCCGGCACCACTGGCCCCGGCCAGATACACAAACTCACCTTTCACTATTCGAAGCGAAATATTGTTGAGGATGGGCGTTTTATCCACGCCGTATGTAACATTGTAAAATTCAATCATGCGTTACCTTTTTACAGATAAAATGTACACGTTCTGCCGTTTCCTTATATTGATGATAGCTAAAGTCACCCAATATTTGCAACACTTTAAACGGACTTGCAGCAAGTAAGTCCTGCCAATTTAAAACAGGCCGGATTTTTTGCTTGTGTATTTCCCTGTATTTTTCCTCATCCAACATAATATCGAATAAATTATACTGCATTTGTTCATTTTCGTCAAACCAGCTGTTGCGCTCAAAACCTGTGTTGCCTGCATAATCGACTTCATGATAAGGGGAAAACTCCCGGCGGCATACGTAGGGCGTTACCACATCAAAAATGAATAAACCGCCTTTTTTTAAAATACGGTGAATTTCGTTAAAAGCTTCTTCCACTTGCTCATCTTCTATAAGATAATTTATGGAATCATACAAATTGAGAGCAAGATCAAATTGATCGGATTTATAGGGTAGACTTCTAAAATCTGCAGCAATAAAGGGCACGCGCTTAAGCTTTTTTTTGGAATGAGCCACGTGCAACATGGCTATAGAGAGATCACTGCCATAATATTGACGCCTCTTATCGGTTAATTTTTCCAGCAGAGAACCCGTTCCGCAGGCCAAATCAATTATAGACTTAACTTTAGAGCCTCGCATCGTATAAAAAGAACGAATGTAACGTGCCCATGTTTTATAATTGACATGGCTCATAACCATATCATAAATAGGGGCAATCTTCGTATACGGTGTGCGGGTGTTTTGGTTATCTCTGTCCAATCCTGCAATCGCTCTTACTTTATGTCCGTTCCGGGCAGCTAATGAATTTGTAATGTATTCAATAGAGAATTAACTTATTTTTATAAATTATAAAATCCGGCTCAGCTGTCACATCAGTAATTGAGATGATGGCTGCAAAAAATCCCTTCATCACATTCATGGCCGGTAATCGACAACGTTTTTCATAAATGATTACCGGAACTGGAATGGAATTTAGGCAATTAAACGTTTAATGTCATATACAATTTAAAAATCCAATTTTTTATGTTAACTTTTATCAATTCCATTGTATTACCCGGGCTTATCGCTGTTACTGTGCCTCTGCTTATTCACTTTTTTTATCGCCGCAAAACAAAGAAAGTTTATTTTAGCTCACTGCGTTTTCTCAAACAAATCGAAAACAAGCGCATGCGGCACGTCCGTATTTATCAAATTTTACTGATTATTCTGAGAACACTGTTCATTCTCTTTTTAGTTTTGGCTTTTGCCCGGCCGGCTCTGCAAAGTTCTTTTTTTGGTGAAACTCAAACCGCCCGAACCACAGCCATTCTTATTTTGGATGACTCCTACAGTATGCGCGCCTACAGCGGCTCCCAAACTTCTGCTGACCGCCTTGTCAGTAGTGTAAACCGAGTCATAAAAAGTTTCAATACCAATGACCAGATTTTTATCCTTAGTGGTTCGGATTCAACCTTATTCAATTTTCAAAATACAACAAAAAACAATAACATTAACCTTGAAGAGATATACAAGCCTACATACGGTACGAGTGATTGGGATAAAACATTCAAAAAAGCCCAAACCATTTTGAAGGAATATCCCAATTACAACAGAGAGATCTATTTGTTCAGTGATTATCTGATACCCACTGCTCAGTTTAAGGATTCACTGGCTAACCTGGACGCCCGTCTTTATCAAATTGATGTATATTCCGGTTCAACGCTACGCAATATTTCCATCGATTCTGTAATAATAAAGGAACGCCTGCTGGAAGTTGGCCAACCTGTCCATTTTTCTGTCCGTCTGACCAACTTCCATACACGAGAAAAGGCCCAATCCGTAATCAGCCTTTTTAACGGGCAAACCCGGGTGGCTATGCAACAGGTTGAACTCAATGCTTCAGAGAGCCGGCTGATTGAATTAAACTTCACTCCCCGGCATAGCGGGCATCAATTTCTAACCTTCGAGTTGGATGATGATGATCTTATGGTCGATAATAACTATTTTTTAAACATGTTCATCAAAGATAAAATAAACCTTCTATTTGTGGATGGGAATCCTGAAAATCCGTTACGGACCGCCCTGCAAATTTTATCCGATCAATCCAATATTGTAACTGAATTCACAGATTACGTTTCTGCCTATGGAATGGCTATCCAGACCTATGATGTACTTATTCTGAACTCCTTACAGTCCACTTCCAATGCCCTGCGTCAACAAATTCAATCATTTGTTAAAAACGGGAAAGGTGTCATGCTAATACCCGGCGGGCGCTTTTCATTAGATGATATTAATGAACAATGGCGGTCGATTGTCGGACGTAATCTGTACACCGGTGAAAACCAACTTGACCAACCCCAAAATTTTTATACCATCGAAAAAATTAACGCTCGGCACCCGATTTTTGCGGATTTATTTATGCGAACCAACCAACAAATCAGTACAGGGAAAGTATTTCGCTATCAACAGATTGCCCATGCCTTCGATGGAATATTGAGTTTAAGTAATGGTGATTATTTTATCGCCGAACAAAGGAGGGGCACAGGGGGTGGACGCATTTTGCTGTTCGCTTCCGCACTCGATGCTAACTGGACAGACTTTCCTTTTAAAGGTGCTTTTATTCCGGCTCTACACCGCCTCATATTTTACTGCAGCCAACGCACCACAACCGGTAAACCTTTGCTTGTCAATCAATCGAAAACGTTGCGGTTATCTAAAATTCAACTGGATACCCCACTCAACGTTTCCTTTCCGGATGGTCAGCAGCATAATATTTTGCCGGATAATGGCCCATCCGGGATGTATATTACTTTTGATCAAGACGTGCTGAACCAGCCCGGGCATTATCAATTGAAAGTGAAAGATGAGATCATCGAAGCCTTTTCGGTTAACCATCACGCGTCAGAACTGCAACCCCCTTATATTAATCTGGAAAACATGTCCGGCCCAACGTACCGTTTAACATTTAAAGACGATCTGGTCGAACAGGTTAAAGAGGCCCGGATTGGCACTGAATTGTGGCGTATTTTTCTGATACTTGCGCTTTTAATGCTGACAGCCGAAATGGCATTAATTAAGCGCATCGAGGGGGATAAGTAATTATGCCTATCCATAATGCAGAATTTATTGCCGATACCTATTTAAATTCTGCATAAGGAAATTAATGGATTGGGCACGGATGGTCACAATCTAAATGGTAAACATAATGCGGCATAATTTGGACCAAAAACAACTCACTGTGAATCAAATCACAGGAAAAATCACGACCCGTTTTGGGCGCTTTAAATAATTTTGAATTCGTGAAAAATTTCTTAAATTAGCGCCTATTTTTAAGTCAATAATTAAAGTGGGGCCTTAGTAATGGATATCAATAAAATTATTAACCATAAAACAAAGTGGGAAAAATCCACTTTAAAGAAAGTTCTGGAAAAATTTCCCGAGCGTAAAGATGATTTCAGCACCGGATCCTGGGTTCCCGTGGAAAGAGTAGCCATACCTGAGACATTCGATGCCGATCAATACCTGGACAAGATCGGTTTTCCCGGCGAATATCCGTTTACCCGGGGAGTACAACCCACCATGTATCGAGGTCGCTTATGGACCATGCGGCAATACGCCGGTTTTGGATCGGCTGAAGAATCCAATAAACGATATAAATACCTGCTCAACCAGGGACAAACGGGGTTATCGGTAGCCTTTGATCTGCCCACTCAAATCGGATATGATTCCGATGACAGCCACAGTATCGGTGAAGTTGGTAAAGTTGGCGTTGCGATCGATACTCTGGAGGACATGGAAATCCTTTTTGATGGCATTCCTCTGGACAAAGTATCTACTTCTATGACGATCAACGCACCGGCCTCCGTTTTACTGGCTTTCTATATTGCCGTTGGAGAAAAGAATGGGGTATCCAAAGATCAGTTGAGAGGCACCATCCAAAATGATATTTTAAAAGAATACATTGCCCGGGGTACCTATATTTTTCCACCTAAACCTTCATTACGGCTGATAACCAATATTTTTGAATACTGTTCTGCTGAGATACCCAAATGGAATACCATCAGTATATCCGGTTATCATATCCGGGAAGCCGGTTCAACCGCAGCGCAGGAAGTTGCATTTACCTTAGCCGACGGTATCGAATATATCAAAGCGGCGGTAAAAGCAGGATTGGATGTGGACAAATTTGCCGGACGTCTATCGTTTTTCTTTAATGCCCATAATGATTTACTGGAAGAAGTGGCCAAATTCCGGGCTGCCCGCCGTATCTGGGCAAAAATTATGAAAGAAAAATTTGGGGCTCAGAATGAGCGGTCCATGATGCTGCGCTTCCACACTCAAACCGGGGGTAGCACTTTAACCGCCCAGCAACCGGATAACAATATCGTGCGGGTAACCATCCAAACTCTGGCCGCTGTGCTGGGCGGTACACAGAGTTTACACACAAACTCCAAAGATGAAGCTCTGGGCCTGCCAACAGAACAAGCCGTGCGTATTGCTTTGCGCACACAGCAAATTGTAGCTCATGAGTCCGGCATAACCCATTCGGTTGACCCTTTGGCCGGCTCCTACCATGTGGAATCTCTGACGGATAAAATTGAAGACGAAGTATGGACCTATCTTAATAAGATTGAGGAATTGGGCGGTATGGTTCAGGCGATCGAAGCAGGTTATGTTCAAAAGGAAATTCAGGATGCCGCTTACAAATATCAACGTGAAATTGAGGACAACAAACGCATTTTGGTCGGTGTAAATGAATTTAAAGTTGAAGATCCCATGCCGGATGATATTCTGAAAGTTGATCCAGAATTACGTAAAAGGCAGATTGAAAAAGTGACCAAGGTACGTGAAAACCGAAATAGTGATCAGGTTCAACAGAAGCTGGAAGCCCTTGGTCAGGCTGCTGTCGATCCGTCAGCCAATCTGATGCCATACATCATTGATGCCGCCAAATCATATGCCACCTTAGGCGAAATATGTAATGTGTTGAGAAATGAATTTGGTGAACATCAGGAGTCTATTGTTCTATAGAGGAGTACCTATGAAGCAGAAACTTCGCATATTAATTTCCAAACCCGGTCTGGACGGACATGACCGCGGTGCCAAATACATTGCCCGGGCCCTGAAAGATGCCGGATATGAGGTTATCTACACCGGCATCCGGCAGTCACCGGAAGCCATCGCTAAAACGGCTATCCAGGAAGATGTGGATTTTGTAGGTCTGAGCTTGCTGTCCGGGGCTCATAATGAATTATTCCCCGAGGTCGTTCGGACTATTCGGGAGGCCGGCGGGAATAACATTGTTATCTTTGGCGGAGGGGTCATTCCGGAAGACGATATCGCTGATTTACAAAAAAACGGCATCTCGGCTATATTTACCACCGGAACACCGGTTCAAACGGTCATTGATTTCATTGAAAACCAGAGGGAACAGATTAGCCATTGATACCTTTAGCTGAAGACGTTCTCGCCGGACAAACCCGAGCCATCGCCCGTGCTATCAGCCGAGTCGAAAACGGTCATCCCGATAAAGAAGCCTTAATAGACGCCCTGTATCCCCACGGGGGAACTTCGCTGATTTTGGGATTAACGGGTCCCCCCGGCTCAGGTAAAAGTTCATTACTGGACTTACTGATCGACAAAGAACGGTCTGCCGGAAAATCCATTGCCGTCATTGCCGTTGATCCCACATCACCGTTCTCCGGGGGAGCAATTCTGGGGGACCGTTTACGCATGCAAAAACACGCCACCGATGATCATGTGTTCATTCGTTCGATGGCCTCCCGCGGACACCTGGGTGGCGTGGCCGGGGCCACCTCCGATGCCATTAAAGTTCTGGACGCAGCCGGTTTCGACATCATTATCATAGAAACCATCGGCGTGGGACAAACCGAAATTGATATCGTTGAATTATCCGACATCGTAATGCTGGTTCTGGTTCCTGGTTTGGGTGATGAAATACAAGCCCTTAAAGCAGGTGTTATGGAAATTGGCGACATTTTTATCGTCAACAAAAGCGATCGTGATGATGCCGATAAAGTTAAGGCACATATTGAATATGTTCTAAATTTTAAATATATGGAAAAGCCCGATCAAAAAAATCCCATTGTAATGACCTCCGCAGTGAAGCAGGATGGTATTAATACATTAAGGGATACCATACAAACGTATTATCAGACCATATTGAACAACGGAATGCTGGAGCAAAAGCGTAAACAACGTATAAAAGCTGAGATTAAAAACCTGATTACAGCCAAAATCAAATCGAAAGTGGAAGCCTTTCTTCATGATCAGGGCTCCATCGAAGCAATGGTCGATGGGTTGTATGAAAAGAAACGCAGTCCCTACGCCATTATCAATGAAAAATTAAACCGTTTTTTACAGGAGAAACAATCCATATGATTACACAGATAAATCACATCGGCATAGCCGTGCAAGCACTTGATGATCATATACCCTTTTACCGCGATGTTCTGGGTCTGGAATTTTCCGGAACCGAAGAGGTGGAGGATCAAAAAGTCCGGGTTGCCATGTTTAAAGCCGGTGAAGTACAGATCGAACTGTTGGAACCCACCAGCGAAGACAGTCCCATCGCCAAGTATCTGCAAAAGAAAGGAGAAGGCATGCACCATATCGCCTACGAGACCAACGACATCCAAGGTGATATTGATAATTTCAGGGAACAACAGATTCGTATGATCGATGAATTGCCCCGTGAGGGAGCCCATAATACCAAAATTGCTTTTATCCATCCCAAATCTTCTGGAAAAGTACTTACTGAAATCTGCCAGAAGGGAGAAGCCGCTAATGAGTAATGAACGAAAAATCCTGGAACTAAAAGATAAGAAAGAAAAAGCCCATCTTGGTGGCGGTCAGAAATCTATAGAAAAACAGCATCAAAAGGGTAAACTGACTGCCCGGGAACGAATCGACCTGCTGCTGGACAAGGGCAGCTTCGAAGAGCTGGATATGTTCCGAACCACCACCCATAGTGATTTCGGACTGGCCGACAAACAAATTTTCGGAGATGGTATCATCACGGGATATGGATCCATCGATGGCCGTTTAGTCTTTGTCTATTCCTTCGATTTTACCGTCTTTGGCGGGTCACTTTCCCAGGTGGTGGCCGAAAAAGTCGTAAAAATCCAGGAGATGGCAGCCAAAAACGGTGCCCCCATCATCGGCATTAATGACTCCGGCGGAGCACGTATTCAGGAAGGAGTGGACTCTTTAGCCGGCTATACCAGCATCTTTCTGAATAATGTACTTTATTCCGGTGTAATTCCCCAAATAAGCGCCGTAGTGGGTCCGGCTGCCGGGGGGGCGGTTTATTCCCCTGCCCTAACCGATTTTATTTTTATGGCCCGCAACACATCTTTCATGTTTTTAACCGGCCCGAAAATCGTTAAAGCCGTAACCCATGAGGATATTACTGCTGACGAACTGGGAGGCGCCGACGTACATTCCACCAAAAGCGGTATAACCCATTTCACTTTTGATGATGAACAAAGCCTTTTCCAGGGTATAAGGCAATTAATGAAATATCTGCCCAACAATAATATGGAAGAACCGGCTATTGTTCCCAACGACGATCCCGCAGACCGGGTCGAAGAAGATCTAAACTATATCGTACCCGAACATCCCAATAAGCCCTATGATATGAAAGGTATTATTCTTAATGTTTTGGATGAGGGTAAATTCCTGGAAATTCAGGAACAATACGCACCCAATATTATCATCGGTTTTGGTGATTTAAGCGGCCGGGCTGTGGGAGTTGTCGCCAATCAACCCAAAGTACTGGCCGGCGTACTTGACAGTAATGCTTCCACCAAAGCGGCCCGTTTTATCCGCTTTTGTGATGCTTTTAATATCCCTATTATCACCTTTGAAGATGTACCGGGTTTTATGCCCGGTACCGTTCAGGAATTCAACGGCATTATACGGCACGGAGCCAAAATGCTTTACGCTTATGCCGAAGCTACCGTACCCAAGCTTACCGTAATTACGCGTAAAGCCTATGGGGGAGCTTTTTGTGTTATGAATTCCAAACACTTACGTGGTGATATGGTTTATGCCTGGCCCACCGCTGAAATCGCCGTTATGGGGCCCGAAGGCGCCAGTGAAATCATCTACGCCAAGGAGATCAAATCTTCTGAAAACCCGGACGATAAATTGCAGGAAAAAATCAGTGAATACCGGGAAAAATTTGCCAATCCCTATGTGGCCGCGAATAAGGGCATGATCGATGAAGTCATCGAACCTAAAATTACAAGATACAAACTTATAAAAGCATTGGAAATGTTACGGAATAAACGCGACGAAAATCCACCCAAAAAGCACGGTAATATTCCGTTGTAGGAGCCACAAAAATGACACCCAATATCGACTCAACACTTGCAGACAGCACATTATACGGTGTGCAAAACATTGTAGCCAACAATGGACATAATCTGGCCGTGAGTGGTATCATCATCGTGTTTGCCGGACTGGTTTTCATAGCATTAGTGATCATTGCATTCAACCGTTTTGTCGCCCCTTCCGATAGGTCAACCGGCTCACCCCTTGAACCGACACCTGATTGGGAAGACGCATCGTTGGCAGGGAAACAAAGTCATGCCATCCCCTTGGACCATCTAGCGGCAATTACCGCAGCCATAGAGCTTTATCGGCGTTTACATTTTGACGCCCTTGAAAGTTCAGTAACCTTTAACCGGGGAGAAATCCAGACAGGTTGGAAACTGGGTTATAAATATGGACAACGCTCTCAAGCAAGGAAATGAAATAATGAAAGAAAAAGAAATAACCTTAGACATCAACGGAACCGAATATACCGTTACCATCCATAAATTTACAGCCGACGAAGCGGAAGTTACGGTGAACGGCAACAAATATAAAGTTGGTTTGAAAGATTTAGGGCTTGAAACGGCTGCCGATATCAAACCGCAACCCAAACCGGCCAAACCGGAACCACTACATAAACCATCTTCCACGGAGGAGCCTGGCAAACGTTCACCGGTAC
>WJIP01000327.1 GCA_014730185.1 Caldithrix sp.
AAACAATGGATCCCCAGGTTTCAGAGCCGATGGCAAACGGTACCAGACCTGCAGCCGTTGCTGCAGCCGAACCGGCCGATGAGCCGCTGGAACCCTGTTGCAGATTCCAGGGATTACGCGTCATTCCACCGTACCACACATCGCCCCAGGCCAGGGCGCCCAGTGTCAATTTGGCCACCAAAACCGCTCCGGCATCATGTAGCTTTTTAATGACCGCAGCATCTTCATCGATCACCTGATTTTTATAGGGTTCGGCTCCCCAGGTGGTTTTGTAACCTTTCACTGCCAGCAGATCTTTGGCCCCATAGGGAATGCCGTGTAACGGTCCCCGATATTGGCCGGCGGTGATTTCAGCATCGGCCTGGCGTGCTTCCCTTAGTGCCCGTTCTTCCGTTATGGTAATCACACAATGCAATTGCTGATCGTAACGGCGCAGGCGATCTATGAAAAATCGGGTAAGCTCCAAGGAGGTCATTTGCCGGGTGCGGATCAGGTGGGCCAAATCCCGCACGGAATAAAATGCCAAATCCGATCGATTCGCGGGCAGACCTTTGTATTGAGATTCACGGAGCTGTAACCGATTTTGCCCGGAGGGCCGATCGTAGTCAACCGGAATGGGATTAAAAGTAATGGCCGGCGGTACCTCATTATCCAGTTTGTGGTTCCGGATGGTTTGATAAGCCTTTAATTGTTCGTCGAGATCGCTTTTGAAGGAATCCCGTTCCTGTTCAGTAAATCGCAGCCCAATAATCGTTTCGGCCGCCGCTACGGTTGTATCATTGATTTGGGAATAGCCTATGGATGACGCTAAGAGCACAACGGCCATGCAGCAGACCATTCGTCGCACCGATATTGATAATAGCATGATTCTTCCTTTCCAAAGTATAAACAAATATTAACTTGTATACGAAACATTAAAAGATGGTGAAATAAAACCCCCATTTCAACACAAAAACGGAGCGGTTACCTTCAATAACGCATAATTACTATAAAAATTAAATTTTGTATTGCTTTTTGATAGAGTGTGTTTTAACTTTTTAGCGTTAATTAATTGTACACTGTTTTTTCGCTGTATTGTTAGTTAATGAGAAACTGTTTCAGAAGTATTATTACGACACAAAGAACTCGCTGATAAGAAGGTAATTCTTTTTCGCTGTGTTCGCGCAATAGGCTGAAAAAAAAGATGTACGCAACGCATATTTATTTAGAGGGATTTTTTGATGGAAAAAGGTACGGTCAAGTGGTTTAACGCATCCAAGGGTTATGGATTTATTAAACGTGAAGAAGGCGACGATGTGTTTGTCCATTACAAGGCAATTGAAGGCGAGGGTTTTAAAACGCTCGACGAAGGCGATCAGGTCCAGTTTGAAATTGGCGAAGGTCCTAAAGGATTGCAAGCAACTAAAGTCACCAAAATATGATTTTTAGTTTCGTTTCAAAAAACCCCGGCTGTCACCAGTCGGGGTTTTTTTATGCCTTATTTGAATATTGAGCACCAATCAATCATCCCCTGTTTTATATCATAAACTAAAGCTATAAGAATTTCCATATTTTGATTTTTCCAGGCCGCTATCTATCGTAAATTGGCATAGAACCGTACTTTTTGCGAACGTCCCTGCCCATCGATCACCTCCAGCTCATGCCATCCCTTTTGCAGGCGAAACGCTTTGCTGTGCCGGTTTTCGGATCGCCCCATATATTGCCGGTCAAGATACCAAAAAATCTGCTGGTCATTTTGTCCGTGAGCCGCCCGCATGGTTATCTTTTGATAATTACCGTCGTAATCCTTCGGTATCCACAAATGACTATTGGGTTGAGGATAAATAATCGATAATACATCCGCGCCTTTCAGCGAAGGACAACTGCGTCGATGCAACGGGAGTGAGGTCGAAACCATACCCCGTTCTCTTAAAAACTGTTGCACTGCCGGAGGGTAAATTAAACGCGTGATTTTATGGTAGCGCCCGCTTTGCCAGCACAGGGAACACACCTGCTCGCTGCTATCAGCGGATACAAAGAACGACCGATGGTAAGGGCAACGCTTCATGCCCCTCGTGGATCGCGGCGCTCGCATCCGCACAATATCCGCACAGTCCTGGCCGGCGGCATAACCCGTTTGCTTGCAAATATCAATCCGTTTAAAGGCGCCCTGTGGTGCAGGAAATTTGGTTTGTCCCTGCTCTTTGGGCAGATAGTTGAAAATATCAAACAACAGCGGCGCGGCGCAGCGGGCGCCCGAAATATTGGCATTCTCGCTGCCGTCAAAGTCCCCCGTCCATACGGCAATGGTCCACCGGGGATTTACGCCGATGGCCCAGCCATCACGGCTGCCGTAACTGGTGCCGGTTTTCCATACCAGAGGTTGCGAACCGTACAGTTGCCAATAATATGCACTGCCTGGACGTTTAAGCTGTGTGAGAATTTGGCGCGTCAAATGCACCGCTCCGGGACTGATAAGCGGCCGCTCTTTGGTTTTTGGCCGGGTATTTTCGTCCTGTAAACAATGAATACCCTCAAAAGCGCCGTTACGGGCCAACCCGCGATACATACCGGCCATCTCCCATAGCCGTACATCCGCCCCGCCCAGTATCAAAGGCAGACCATAAGCATTGGCTTTACGAAACAGACTGCTGATGCCGGCCTGTTTGAGAAAATGGTAGAAATCATATAATCCGTAAGTATTCAATAAACGCACCGCCGGTACATTAAGCGATTGGATCAAAGCCTGGTCGGCGCGTACGATGCCGCGATAGCGCTCATCGGCATTGGCCGGCGAAAAGCCGTGATAAAAAGAGGGAATATCCCGGATGCGGGTTTGCGGCAGGATAATGCCGGCATCCATGCTGAGAGCGTATAAAAACGGTTTCAGTATGGAACCGGAAGAGCGCAAAGCCTGAACGCCGTCGATGGCGCCCTTGTTTTCCCGATCAAAATAATTCTGAGAACCGATATAAGCCCGGACGGCGCCGGTGGTGTTGTCCACGACCAGCACCGCCAAATTGGGGATGCCCAGGGTTTGCAGGTACTGATGATGGTCATCCGCCAAATCCTTTACCGCTTGCTGCAGCGATTGATCGATGGTGGTACGAAACACATTTTGTCCCGGATGTTCAACCCGTAAATGATCGGCCAGGTGTGGCGCGTTGCAGGGAAAGGGGTATTCGGCTTGCGGTAACGGTTCTTGTACAGCCAGATCGTGGGTTTCTTCATCAATCACGGTGTGATCGGCTAACCGGCGCAGTAAGCGATTGCGTTTCTTTCTCAGGGCGGCGCCATCTTTCTGCGGGGCAATGAGGCCGGGGGCGTTGGGCAGTACGGCCAGTGTAGCGGCCTCCGCCCAGCTGATCTGTTCGGGCGGCTTGCGAAAGTAGCGCCAGGAGGCCGCCCGGTAACCGATGATATTGCCGCCGTAAGGGGCATGATTGAGATACTGGGTTAAAATGTCATTTTTGGAGTACAGACATTCGATTTTAACGGCCTGTAACATTTCCAGCAATTTATGGCCGTAGGTCCGGGATTTGGGCTGCATCAGCCTGGCTACCTGCATGGTCACCGTGCTGGCCCCGCTGACGATACGGCCGCTGGTCAGATTTTGCCAGGCCGCCCGGACCAGGGACAACGGATTAACGCCGGGATGCCAGTAAAAATAGCGATCTTCAAAGTGCAATACCGCCTGCGTTAGTTTATGCGGCAGCGGTTCATTCTGAGGCGGCCACAACCATTGCTCATCATCGTTCAGATATACGCGCAGAATATGGCCATCCCGGTCATAAACGACGGTGCTGTAATCGTTGTCGAACAGGGGGTGCGGCAAAGGCACAATGCAAAAGAGGATCACCAGGCTCATCAATAAAAGGCTGATCCGGCTCAGATATTTGTGCCTTTTGTATAAACCATAAAAGGATTTAAATTGGTATTTCAATTTAATCTGTCTTATCATATTTTGCTTCAGACTTTACCATGAATTATAACATTTTTGTTTGATTAAGAGACCCCCCTTCTAATTCCCCCCTGACAGGGGGGATTATGGGGGGTCATAAGCATCAATTGGCTATCTATTATCATCATTTACACTCAAATTTTTCCAATATATCTAATACCTCTTTACGAACATCACTAAATTTTTTCAATATCTGTTCATTGGTAAAACTGATTATTTGCAAATCATAAACATTTAAAAATAAAGAACGCATATCGTCATATTCTTACGCATTATTCCGGCTCTTGGGATTAATTTTGGTTTATAAGGAAGGTGACCTCCCTTATAAACAAGTCCACGTTGTTTTAAAAACTGAGCGTCAAATTCAATCATGTTGTTTTTTTATTTTTGGATTACGCCCCCCCTTTTAATTCCCCCCTGACAGGGTGGATTATGGGGGTCAAAACATTTGATGATCTGTTTACACATTTTTTCAGCTGCTCAGTACATCCCCGGAAAATTTCTGTTGTATATATCCTGTTTCGGGTTTTGGATGCAATAAACACTACGGCCTCTTAACCGCCACCTCCCTGCCCTCTCTCATGGCCCGGTAGTTATGGTTATACATGGCCTCTACCTGCGTGGGCGGCAAAGTAAATTGTCCGGCGGTAACGGCGTTCAGTTTTAAAACAAAATCCAGGGACTCCGTGTGCAGCGGCATGTCAAAAAACCACATGGCCCGATCGTCCCGCATATCCACGTATTCTTCCCGGTTCAACGTCCATTTGTCCGTCCAGGACGGCCATGTCGCATCGGTCAAGCGCAGGTTTTCGATTTCCCATCCCGCGGGCAGCAGTTGGGTCAAAGCCAGTTCTTCGATATTCAGCCGGCTTTGCAGGGTCTTGCTTACCCGGATATGCTGATAGAAGCGATCGCCCTGCTCCAGGACATCGATATCTGTTTTACGTCCGTTTTCATCCAGCCATTGCACTTCAACTTTAATATTTTCGGTAATATTTTGTCCTTTGTAGGAAACCGGCAAACCGGACCACTGCAGATGTATAAAGGCCCGTTTCACGGTACTGGCCTCATCCAGTTCCACGGTAACGGTTTCACCGATGTACCGGTTTAAAGAACGGGTAAAGCTTATGGAATCCGTATCGAACGACCATTTCCGGCCGTCGGCTAAACGAACGAGGCCTTTCAGCCGGTGTTGCCCGGCGTTCTTTCCTTCAACGGCTTCATAATATTTGCCCAGAGCCGACAGCATATAAGCGGTGCTTTGCGTGGAATACCATTTTTTAGAGGATAGAATGAGCGACAGCTCCCTGGCCAGTTTATCGGCCGGCAGCCAGCGTTCAAAGCGCACCATCTGTTCCAGAATCATGGCTTTGTCCCGTTCGCCGGATCCGTAGGTACCGGCGAATTCTACATAATCCTGCACGTTGGTGCCGGCGGTCAGCAAAATGCGGTTGGCCGTTTCTTCAAATCCGGCCAGTTGATAGGCCGCAGCCAGCAGCCATTTGTGCGTATCCCTGAGCTGATCGAAACGGTTTTCCTTCAGCAGATTCATAGCTCCCGTGGCCGGTTTTTGGGCCAGGGCCAGCACATACAGGCGGTACACCTGTTTCATCCGATCTTCACTGCCCATCCGGGCGGCGTCCTGCTCATAACCGAGCAAACCATCCAGCAATGCGGACGGCACGTGATACCCCCGCGACCGGGCTTCCAGCAGAAAATGAGCGGCATACAGCGATCCCCAGTCCGAAATTTCATCGCGGCCCGGCCAGTACGTCAAAGCGCCGCCGGCATGCTGGAATTTCTGCAGACGTTTGATGGCTGCGTTAATGTGCTTATCCATATCCCTTGCAGCGGCTTTGGACGCAGGAATAAAAGTTTGCATATACAACTGGGGAAACGCCGAGGAAACCAGCTGCTCCACACAACCATAAGGATACCGGATCAACCACAAAAAACGGTGATTGAGATTCAGGTTGGGACGCCGCTGTACCGTCAACCGGGCCTGATTCGATTCCTGCAGCCCCTTATCCGGCACAGTCATTTTCTGTGACGCGCCGGGTTGGATGACCCAATCCCGGGTTTCGGTGACATAAGGCGATGAGGCTCGTACGGCCAGTTCCGTGCGATAATCGGCGGTTGCATCACCGGCGTCAGCGGTTAATTCAATAAACGCTTTACCCACGGCCTGTCGGGCCCGTAATGCAAATTCGATGGTGCGTTCCCCCTGGTCCCCGAAGGTCAATGTCTGCTGCGTCGGACCGGACACGGAAAGCGGGCCGTCGGTTTTCAGTTTGACGGTTACTTCGCCCAATGCCCCGCTTTCGGCAAATACGGTTACCGGCAACACAAACCGGTCGCCCGGGCCGATCACCCGCGGTAAGGTGGGCGACAGCATCAAATCGCTTTTAACCGGTACGGACCGACGGGCTTTGCCGTATCGACGGCCGACGGCGGAAACGGCCATCACATCCACCGCCCCCACATAGTTGGGCATGGTAAAGCGGACGGCGGCCCGGCCCCGGTCATCGGTTTGCAGCGGGCCTTTAAACAACGAAACATTTTCGAAACGGCGGGCCCGTTCCGGCAATAACTGCCGCTGGCGGTAGGATCGGTCCATCAGACCGCCGCCGATGGAAAACGTGCGGAAGATATCCCCTTTGTGCACGCCGATAATGCGGTCGAACAGGTCATGGGTTTGCACCGTCAATCGCTCTTTACTGTAAAAGGCAGTCCACGGATCGGGCGTTGAAAAATCGGTCAGGCTCAGCAAACCCTGATCCACCACGGCGACAACCAATTGGGTAGGTTGTCCGTCCTCCGTTCGAATATTCACCGTAAAATCTTCTTTGGGCCGGATGACCCGGGGCGTTTCGATTTGCAAGGTGTGCCGGCTATCCGGCTGTTCCACCATAAGCGGCACAATACCGTACAGACGCATGGGCCGATCATTGCCGGTTTGATCGTGATTCTGCATAACCGACACGGAAGCATAAACGTTGGGCAGCATTTCCCGGGTCACATTCACGGCAATGGATTGCTCAGTCGATTGATCATCGGTGCGCAGCCAGCGTTTCTGTAAAATACGATTGCCCTTTTCCACAGTGAACAGCACGGCGGCGGCGCCCGGGGCCGGAAAGGTAATGCGCGCCTTATCGCCGGGTTGATATTGTTCGGCGTCCGTGCGTAAGGCCAGGATGCCGGCCCGGTCATCGGTGCTGATATTCTGCCCCCAGGGATAGGCGGCGATAAAGAATCCGCTGCTGTGACCGTCCGGGCCCACCTGCACTTCCACAAAGTATTGTCCGCGGTCCTGCGGCGTAAATTTGAGATTGACGGGTTGATCGCCGGAAGTCAGTTGCCCCGAATCCACCAGCCGGGTGGTTTCATCCGATTTGAAACGCATCCGAAAACGATCCCGCGAGCGGTATTCCCACCACCAGTGTTGTTCACTGCGGTAAATGCGATAGTTGAGGGTAAGGTTATCGCGCACTTTGCCGTCAGCGCTGACCACGATCACCGGAATGTCCACCGCCTTGCCCGTATTCAGATAGCCGTAACGTACGGACGGTTGTTGCATACCCACATAATAGGGATAGGGATCGATATCCAGCATCTTTTGTTTTTTAGAACTTCGGCCGCCGGGTTCGGTAAGCCGGGCCTCGATGATGCCGGTTACGGCCGAAGGCGCTTTATCCAGAAGCGGCCGCTGCCAGCGGATGCCCCTGCGACCGGCGCTGTCCAGCACCCCTTTGAATAATTCCCGGCTGATGGTTTTAAACTTGCGGGATGGATTGGTAAAGGAAAAGTCGCCGTAGGTTTTAAAGGTTTTTTCCCGGTGCAGCAGATCGATGGTCATTTCCGCCGATAATCCCCCTGCCGGCTTACCGAACAGATAGCGGCTGCTTAACAAAATATCCAGATAACGATCGTCATGGCTGATATGCTCTTTTTCGGTCTGAATTTCAATTTTCAACCGTTCCGGCACAATGGTCTCGATGCGCAATTCATGATGAAACGATTGCCCGCCCGCTTTGAAGCGCACCCCGTAGCGCCCGGTCAAATCATTGGCGCCGGTGGTGTAATCGAAGCGGCAAAAACCGTCCCGGGCCGATTTACTGACCTGCTCGTGCACCATTTGCTGGCGGGGATTATACACCTGCATGGTCACGGGATGGTTATCGGGGAACGTATGTTGGGCATTGCGGAAAATAGCCGCAATATGCGCCGTTTCCCCCGGCCGGTAAACGCCGCGTTCGGTAAAAATGAAAGCCTTCAAACCATCCCCGGCCGGTTCTTTGCCGTCGGTATCAAAAGTGGATACGTTCCAGCGCATATCGGACGGTTTGAGCACGCTGAACCGTCCGTCCTTTGCGGCCTGCACATAAAAGACCTCATCGTCCACATTTTCGAATACGGCCATGCCCTGAGCATCCGTTGGGCCCTCGGCCAGCAATTGGTTTTGATACGATTTTAGCTGCACCTGCACGCCGGCCAGCGGTTGGGTATTCATAATATGGGAAGCAAAGACGTAATGATCGTCGCCGGCCTGTTTATGGGTTAGACCGATATCGCTCAGGATTATCGGCTTATAAATTTGTCCGTGGCGATAGATATAGCCGCGGGAGCGGGGATTGTTATAGTACCAGTCATGGCTGTATCGGTCGTATTCCAGGTCCTCTTCCATAGTATACAGCATATCCTGCTGTGCAAATTTCAGACTCAGCAGGAAGATTCCATCCGCCTCCTTTTGCATCAGAGGTTGCAGATCGAGGGCGTGCTGCATCCATTCGTTTTTGCGGTCGCCGATGAACAGGGTGTCTTTGACCACGGTAACGCCCACCTGGTTGGTACGGTAACTAAAGCGGCTGCGCCGGTCTTTGAGGCCGGCTAATTGCTCCATGTGTAAATAGGCGCCCAGGTTATTGGTGAACACCTTCATCACTTCCATGTAAACGCGGCGCACATTGACCGCCTGAAACCGCAATTGTTGCTGATTACCGGAGGGCAGAAAAACGCCGTCGCTGGCAAAACGGATTTCCGGCAGCATATCGCGGAAATGGACCGTTTCCTGCAGGGGTTTTTTGACCTCGCTCTGCCAGCGGCTGCGCAAACCGGACCGGATGGTAAAGGTGTACTCCCGGCCGTAAACAAAAGGCCCGGTCATGGTAATGTTCCGCTGATCGGTGCGCACCGATACGTTGGACAGGGCCGGTTCCACGGTTACAAATCCGTCAATATCCTGTTGGGGATCAAGGGCTTCGTTCATCACGATGGTTACCGCCGGGGGATCGGTATCCAATTGGTGTTTGACCGATGATACCGCGAAATCGGTTAAGGCCGGGATATCAAAACGGCGGCTAATATCCTGCGAAATGTCCAGCGCTTCGCTATCGATATGTAAGCGCAGTTCACGTTCCCGGTCCAGCCGATTCAGAGGCCGGCTTTTAAAGACATACGTCACTTGATCGGCCGATTCCGTCCATTGCACCGGCGTGGCTTTATCGTCCAATTGTAAACGCACCGCCTCTTTCACCCGCTCCGGTTTGGCCGGTTCGGTGAGGGTAAGCTGGCCCGTTATCCGCAATGCTTGAGGATCATCTGGGCGGGCCAGTTGTAATTCGGCGTCCAGGGACTGTATCTCCCGTCCGGCCACCTGAAAACGGATGGGCACGTCGGGCCATTCGGCCTCTTTTCGGGATTTCATCACTTGACTCAGGTGCAGTTGCCCCTGATACGTCTGACGGAAAGGCAGGCGGTCCTGCGGTTCAAACACCAGCGTACGCCGGTCTTTCCAGCGGGCCTGCCCTTTGATTTGCGGGTTGAAGGTGAAGGGATTGTCGGATAAGGTTTGGCCGATGCGGGCCGAATCCACGGCCGGTTGCACAAAGGTCACCCGAATGGGATCATCGGCGGTAATCAGACCGGAGGTGACCTGGCTGACCAGCCGGGCCATGTCCATGGAATAGCCGCCGGCGGTATCCATTTTTTCCTGCTCACAGGCCATCAAAGCCAAAAACAGAAGGATCGGGGTGAAGCGAACGGATAACACATTTTTTAACAAACACATGGCGGGGCTCCAATACTAATGATACCATAAATGCTTTCGATAGGGCGTTAGCGGGCCGGGGATAAGGCCTCGGGAACCAGGGATGGATGGACGGTAACCGGTTGATTGCGTTATCGGTCGGCTGATTGCCTTCAGGAAAGCATAACCTCTTTTTGATCGTAAAAGATAGACGGAATCCTAACCAAATTCAAATCGGATTAAGGGATTATGAGCGCACATTGGTCAGGCCATAATTTACCGGGACAAAAATAACGAATCCATGTCGCTATGAGCCTTAGCCCATTCGGAAACAGATTAAGAAAAGAAAGCACCCGGCTGCGTTATATCCAACCCAAATTACTTAAAAACACGATTACCCGGTACGATGATGCTTACGCTTACCCAAAATCGATCAATCGGTAAACCATGCAAAGGGCATGAAAATTTATTACATTTTTGAAAACAACACATTAAGGATCATCCATGCCCCAACAACGAAGCCATCGGCCATGCCTCCGGCGACATCTCGCAATCCTCAACCTGCTGATGGGCCTATTGATCACCGCCTTGCTGTCCTGCCAAAAATCCACCGGTCCCGATGATACCGCCGCCGGCCCGGACACCACCAGCCATGCTTTTGAATGGCAGATCTATGAATTTCCGGTGGAAGAGCGCATAGTACAGAACTATTTCTGGGACATCTTCGCCGCATCCGATACGAATGTGTGGGCCGTGGGCCAAGTTTATACCGATGAAAAGGACAGCGCCGGAGAATACTTAGACCCATATAATGC
>WJIP01000032.1 GCA_014730185.1 Caldithrix sp.
CCAGAATGCTTGCCATCAGGGCATCATAGGCGGTCAGCATAGCCACTTTGTGACCATTTGCTTTCATTTTCACAATAGCAGGAACGGTCTTCTTATTGATTGAATTGGATTTGGACATGGTATCATTTCACGATTAAAAATTAGCTTCAATTAAACCCATCTCACTTGGTGTCCTTTTTTAAAAAGCTTTCAATAATTCCGCCTCCCAGCACACGATCACCTTCATAAATGACAACGGACTGACCCGGGGTTACCGCTCTTTGCGGATGATCGAAAACAATTCGAACGCGATTCTCATCCTGGCCGTAAATAGTGGCCGGACTTCCCTGATCTTTGTACCGGATTTTGACCGTGCCGTTTATGCCGCCGTTGGCACTGGCAATGCTCAAAAAGTTTACGTGCCCGGCAATCAGCTCTTTCGAAAACAGATCGGCATCTTCCCCGACAATAACCTGGTTATCTTCAGGCCGGGTTTCGACCACATACATCGGTTTCCCGAAAGCAGTTCCGATACCGCGGCGCTGACCGATTGTAAAAAAGGGATAGCCTTTGTGTTGTCCAACTACATTACCCTGTGTGTCAATCAAATCGCCATCCTTAACATTATCTTCCAGTTTTGGATCCATTTTCTGCAGAAACCGCTTATAATCATTATCTGGTACAAAGCAGATTTCCATACTTTCTTTTTTAGTTGCTGTACGCAGACCATTTTTTCTGGCGATTTCCCGGGTATCGGCTTTGGTCAAATCGCCCAGCGGGAACAATGTTCGGGACAAGCTTTCCTGACGAATTCCCCACAACGCATACGATTGATCTTTACCGGGATCTTTACCGCGGAATAATTCGTAACGGTTCATTTCCCGATTAAAATGAACACGAGCATAATGACCGGTGGCTATATAGTCGGCACCCATTTCTCTTGCTTTGTTGATCAGCGCCTGCCATTTGATTTTAATGTTGCACTGAACACAGGGGTTGGGCGTACGCCCGGCCATATATTCGTTGATAAAGTCATCCACTACCGTATCATGAAATTCCCGGCTGAAATTCAAAACATAATGGGGAATACCGAGTTCGGCGCAAACCATGCGGGCATCATTAATAGAATCCAATGAACAACACCCGCTTTCGTGATTTACATTGCCACCGACCATTTCGTAATCCCACAATTTCATGGTAATGCCAATGCATTGATACCCCTGTTCTTTAAGAAGCAGGGCAGCTACGGAACTGTCCACACCACCGCTCATGGCGATCACGACGGTCTTATCTATAATACTCATACAACAAATGTCCGTTTGTTTAAAATTCGGTAATTATTAATTGATCAAATTTGCAGGTCTCGTAAAGTAAACAAGCACCCCTCGATCAATAATTCCGCAATTAGTGTAATTTTGCCCAAATGATCGCTTCATTTTCCTGCGAAAAGCGGTCTTAAGATCCATTTAAATATTTGATAATGATAATTTGGCTGCCGTTTTTTGTAATGTTGAATTTAATTTCATCCATCATCATTTTAACAAGATAGATACCTCTTCCCCTCTCGGAATACAAATTTTCCGGGGATAAGGGATCATCAATTTTATCCGGATGAAATCCTTCTCCTTGATCGGTAACCGCTACTTTTAATTGCTTGTTTTGGAATTGAAATGAAATAGCAACCTTTTTGTTTTCATCATCTTTATTTCCGTGATGAATGGCATTATTGAAAAGTTCCGTAACGGCAATCGCAAGATCATCTGTCTCGGAATTGGACAACCCGACTTCGTTTCCTATTGAACTGGTAATGTATTCGACCTTTTCCAAATACTCTATGCTGCTTGGAAATTCCGCATCAAATCGGTTGTTTTTGAGCATCGCCATTCTTAAATTCCTTAAATTTTAACAATTTAGAGAACGTCCTGTTTTATGTCAAAAAAAATGTCCTTGAATACAAGCCCCGAAAACAATTGAAATGTTTTCATAGCCAATCAAAAGATAAGTTTTGTATAGAATGCATTGATATATATCAACTATTGTTCTTCATACGATGTTTATTTTATAAGAGAATATCAGAAAATTTGTGCATATTACCAATTTATAGAATTCTGTAGCTTTCGCAGGAACGAATTACCAAACTTTTGCGTTGATTGCTGATTGTTAAAAATCGGTGATGACAATTGATGAGAAGGATGAATAATGCGTAATTTCCTAATGTGGCACTTCCCGTGGCTGGCACTAATGATAATTATCTGGTTGCAATCGGCTCAAAGTGATTTACCGGTATCTGTTATGTTATTTCCCCATAGCGATAAACTCGTCCATTTCGTCATATTTGGAATACTGGGGGCTTCGATTTTAAGGGGTATGAAAAAAAGTTGGCCCTCAATGTCCTTTGGCCTGTTGCTTATTTTTACTTTATTGATTGCCGGAGGGTTTGGCATCACCGATGAATGGCATCAATCTATGGTGATTGGCAGAGATGCGGATTATTTGGATTGGATTGCCGATTTGGCAGGCATTATCGTGCTATCCTCCCTTTATTATAAGCTGGCCACCCATTTCAAATGGCGATGGTTTTAATCAACCTTCAATTTAAACCCTTTGAACACCGACACAACCGGTCGATGATCCGATATCAAAGACTCGTAAGGTTCATATTGACGGTCAAGGTAAAGAATATTCGTCATACCCTGGCCGTATTCCTCTAGTGTATTTTCCGTAATTAAGATATGATCAATCAGACCATCATAATGCGGATGAATGTACGAAGACCGTTGAGTGAGCGTATCGGTTACAAAATGATAAGCCCGGGGTTTATCCAGAAATACCTGAAAGATGTTATCCTCGACCGGATCGTTCAGCTCATCATTCCAATCCCCGACAACTAGAAAATCCGGATCAGCACCGCTGGCGATCTCGGTGGTGATAAATTCTTCCATAGTAATACAGGCGTGCAACCGCCGGTTCTGGCTTTCTCTGTCGGAAAAAGCTTTGAGATGAACAATAATGAGATTAAAATCAAAACCGGATCCGCTCTCGCCGATTACTGTAACATAAACAAGTAATGGAGGCCGGGGGAAGTAGTAGTCATCTTCTGCAAATAATAGATGGGTATCGTTAGCATTAATACTGATATTGGATGTTTTATAGATTAATCCCACTTTTTGATAATCACCATTTGCGTAGGTGTGAGGAGATAGAATGCCATGCCACTCCGGTAAACCCTCCAGTAATTTATAAAACGCTTCACTATCGGATATCTCCTGTACGGCAATCAGATCGATATCCAGATCTTTAATGAGAGATTGCAGAGCATGTACCGTTGCATCATCCTGCTTGGGAAACCATTGGATATTCCATGTGGCTATTTCGAACCATTCCGCCGTACCCATCTGATCTACTTTAAGAGAGTCTTTGGTCTCAATCGGCCCGTCATTGTCCGAAATATTATCCTGACAACCGGCCGAAAGCAGAATAATAACGAGTAGTTCAATAATCTTATACCGCATACGCAGCCACCCTAAGCTATAAAATTTTATATGGATGAATATAATGATTCTGTGTTTGATAATAAAATACAAATAGCGGAGGCCGGAACTTTTAAAGTAAAATTCATGGATCACTTTTCCAACCGGATCAGATAAGAATGGTTTATGGGAATACAGAACAAAGTCAATGTTCAAATGTGGATTAGATAAGATCAATTATTAAAATTCAACGTTTATGGAATCAATTTAAGGATACCCTGACCGAGGTTTGTACCTCTTTTATACCCGTGTAAATTTTGCTTTTGCAAGGGGCTCTCCTTATATTCGCCAAACTTGAAACGGAGGGATATTTTTTAGGAGAGACATGCTTCGCATAACAGATATAAAACCACAGGGAATCGCTGAAGAATTGGGCATTGAAGCAGGCGATTATGTGGTAAAGATCAATGATCGGCCCGTTAATGACCGCCTGGATTATCGTTTCTTTATTGCCGATGATCAGGTTGAAATAACCATTCAACGGGGCGCCGAACAAACCATTTTTGATATCGAAAAGGATATTGAAGATGATCTTGGTATTGTTTTAGAAGAGATGAAACTTAAAGCATGTGGCAATAATTGCGTATTTTGTTTTGTCTATCAGAATCCTAAAGGTATGCGTAAATCTCTTTATTTTAAGGATGAAGATTACCGGTTTTCTTTTATGTATGGTCATTATGTTACCATGACGACGCTGAAACAAAAAGACCTGGACCGGATTGTGGAACAACGCCTAAGCCCTATTTATATTTCAGTGCAGGCAACGGAAGAGAAGACAAGAAAGCTTTTACTGGGCATCAACCGGGATGATCATCTGCTTCAAAAAATAGAATTTCTGACTTCGCATGGAATCGAACTGAACGCTCAAATTGTATTATGTCCCGGAATCAATGATGGTTATATTTTTGACCGGACGGTTTATGATTTAAAGCAGTTTTTTCCGGGTGTGCAATCGATTGCTGTGGTGCCGGTTGGTTTGACACGCCACCGCGAGGGACTGATGCATCTCCGCTTGCACAATCAATCCGAACTGCAGGAAACCATCCACTACGTGAATGGAATGCGTGATACATTAAAAAAGGAATTGGGTATTCACTTTGTTTATTTAGCCGACGAGTTTTTTATCAAAGCAGGGATGCCTTTGCCGTCTGCGGATTACTATGATGAGTTCTATCAGATTGAAAATGGGGTTGGTGAATTCAGGAAAATGATTGATCGGTTTAATCATAAATGGCCGACCATGCCGAAAGATATTGAAAAACCGTTGGACGTTACATGGGTAACCGGTACATTGGCCGCCGGCCCGTTAAAGAGGCATATTATTGATCCGTTAAACACTATACCGAATTTACAGATTGAACTCGTACCCGTGAAAAATCATTTTTACGGAAGTTCCATAGAGGTATCGGGATTAATAGTGGCAGAGGATATTTACCGGCAGCTAAAAAACCGATCCCTTGGTGATATTGTATTATTGCCGCCGCGGGTGCTAAACGATGATGGGTTGTTTTTAGATGATTGGACTTTGCAGGACTTACAAAATGAACTTGGCGTTACCTGCCATGTTTATACAGAGGAACTTTCGGAAATCCTTTCCGTTTTATATGCCTTAATACACCAGCCGATGACGGTTCAAACCGGATAGAATATTATGAGTGAACCAATTGTTGCCATTGTGGGCAGACCGAATGTGGGCAAATCCACTTTATTCAACCGATTCATTGGATACCGCAAAGCGATTGTCGATGATCAACCGGGAGTGACACGAGACCGAAATTACGGTCAGGTGGAATGGGCCGGTCAGTCCTTTAATTTGATCGATACCGGTGGATATCTGCCCGCCAGCCATGAGAAAATGGAACAAGCCGTATTAGAACAAGTAGATTTGGCCATTCAGGAAGCGGACCTGGTATTGTTGGTTTGTGATGCACATACAGGGCCGACTGATATTGATGAATTAATGGCTGAAAGACTATTGAAAGCTAAGAATGAGTGCCTTCTTATCGTGAATAAAGTCGATAATGAGCAATATGATTCTGAAACCGGTACTTTTTATAAGCTGGGCCTGGGAAGACCGTTTGCCATATCGGCAAACAGCGGAAGGGCTTCCGGTGATGTTTTGGATACGATTATTAAACGAATAAAAAAGTACCAATATCGCGATTCATCCAAGGACATCATCAAATTAGCAGTGGTGGGCCGCGAGAACGCCGGCAAATCATCTCTGGTCAATCAACTGCTCAGTGAGGAACGCAGCATTGTTACCGAAATCCCGGGAACAACCAGGGATTCCATTGATTCATTATTAAAATTCAATAAACAGAGTTACATGCTGATTGACACGGCCGGCCTCAAAAAGAAAAGCCGTATCAAAGAAAACGTATTGTTTTACAGTAACTTGCGAACTCTTCGCAGCATCGATCGGGCAGATGTGGTTATTTATATGGTCGATATGAAGCAGGGCTTAAG
>WJIP01000328.1 GCA_014730185.1 Caldithrix sp.
CCCGAGACGTAATGATAATATAGTGTTTGGTCCGGCTGATGGCAGCCCTCAATGGAGGCGCGAGTGGATATCCAAGCGCATCTCCAGAATTCTTACCCAAATTGGGCTGGTATGGGCCTCCTGCCATACCTTTCGGCACACTTACATTTCACATCAAGTAATGGCTGGCGTGCCCATTATTACCATTAAGGATTTAGTGGGGCATGCAAGCATCGAAACCACGCTAAAGTATGCCCACCTGGCCCAGGATCATAAGTCACAAATGCAATCCAAACGTCCTTACTGACAAGTATAGTGACGTATTAGTGACTTGAAACTAAAAAAGGGTTTGCAGAAAAAACCCAAAACTCTGCAAACCCTTGATATTCCTGGTACCGGAGGTGGGACTCGAACCCACACGGGCGTAATGCCCACCGGATTTTGAATCCGGCGCGTCTGCCAATTCCACCACTCCGGCAAAAATAAAAATTTATTCAGATGCACAATAAATGTCAAATCGTATTTATAGATTAAAATACATGCTGTATTCAATTGGATTCGGCCAGTTGGATATGGCATTAAATTCTTTAGACTTGACATCAATCCAGTGCTGAATGATGGATTCATTGAAAATCCCGTCGCGCAATAAAAATTGATAGTCGTTGTGTAATGCATCCAGAGCAGAATTCAGACTAAAGGGGAGGTAATGCATTTCGATGGCAGGATCAAACTCTTCCGCTTCATACGGTCCGTATCCTTCTTTGATGGGATCAATTTTGTTGATAATACCATCCAGGCCAGCCATAAATATGGCCGTCAAAGCCAGATATGGATTGGCCGTAGCGTCCGGCGGACGATATTCGAAGCGGGTTTTTGCCCTATCCCGGATGTAGCGTGGTATGCGTACACACGAAGCCCGATTGGCCTGACCAAAGTTTATAGCGGTTGGCGCTTCTACCCCCGGAACCAGACGTTTATATGAATTAGTGGATGGGTTGGTCAGAGCGCAAAGCGCAGCAGCATGTTTTAAAACCCCACCGATATAATACATGGCGTTCTGATTCAGATTAGCATAGGCACCTTTGCCGTAAAAAGCATTTCGGCCATCAGCCATTAAATAATGATGCAGATGCAAACCGGAACCGGCCTGCTGATATACGGGTTTGGGCATGAATGTTAAGGCCAGATCATGTTGTTTGGCTAAGTTATGCAAAATATATTTGGATAAAATGATTTTGTCCGCGGAGGGTAGAAGCGTATCGAAGTTTGTCTCTATCTCCTGCTGTCCCAGGTTGCCGACCTCGTGATGGTGGTATTTTATGGAAATATTGCTTTGCATTAATAAACGGGTTGCTTCATCACGAAAATCATCATAGGCATCCAGGGGATTCGCAATATGATAACCATTCTGGTAGCTGCCCTCCTCCGACTCGATCTCATAAAATGAATACTGGGCTTGCGAGCTGTAACGCACAGATGAAAAAATATAAAACTCGAATTCCGGTCCCCACATGGTTTGATCGGCAATTTTATACTTACGTAACAACTGTTCCGCTTTCTCCGCCATGTTACGTAAATCGAACTCATAAGGCGTATTGTGCTCGTCGGTGTTAAATACGCGGGTAAAAAAACTGATTGTTTTGGCCTCCCTGAATGGGTCTAAAAGAGCCGTCTGCAAGTCGGGTTTCATAATCATATCACTGTTTTCCACTTTCTGGAAACCATAACTAGATCCATCAAATCCAACACCTTCCTCCATCAATTTTTCCAGAACAGAATCGCTGTAGGGTAGGGTTAAATGATGTAACCGTCCATGCAGATCGGTTACTTTAAGATCGATAAATTCAATATTTTGGTTATGTATTTGTTCTTTAATTTTTTGCAATGTGTTGCTCATGAATCACTCCCGGTCAATTATAGGGTGCACTACAATTTTTACTTTATGTAAATTGGATGAGCAATTTAAGAAAAATTTTCATAAATAGGAACCCGAAGGATAAAAAAATTCAAATTGAACGAATCCGTTGGTAGAAGACTGAATCGGCCTAAGAATTGAATGGATGCTCTTTGGACAAGGATAGCTAGCTGCTCTCAGGATGAGGTTTAGTGTTGCTTTGCTCGAAACACCTCTACATGCAATCCACATCATCCCGGAAAGCATCATTGTAATTAACGGACAATTTTCTTAATTTTTCTTTGGTAACGATTTGTTATTGGGTGGTATGGTGAAATTTTATTTTGTCTTCCTTATCATTTTTTTTCTTATAGTTTACCCCTCTAAAGTGCGGGGGGGAGAATCTGCATCGGTTCCGGCTTTTCAGTGGCAAATCGGTGAACAGTTGCAGTATAAAGTTAAATGGGCCTTTATTCGCTTAGGCACGCTGACCATGCACGTGAAAGATACCATCCGTTATAATGGAAAAAGCCTTTATCAAGTAATCCTTAAAATTGATTCAAATCCCAAATTGTTTTTTGTGGATATGCACAATCAATATGAAAGTTATATCGATGATCAGTTTACTATACACCGGCATATTTCCACGGAAAAGGAGGATGGTAATCCGTTTTTTGCCGATCACCGGTTTAATTATGAAGACAGCACTGTGTATCTCAAAATGACCGATCCGCAAAATCACCGGCAAATGATCGAAAAACAATTACCTATGCATACCAAACTGTTTGATGGCATAACTATGGCATTCTACTCTAGAGCTAATGCTTCCCAAACCATGAGCGATACGCTTACCACATTCATTTTGGAAAACAGGGGACTGGTCGAAATTAATTTTAGCGGGCAAGAACAAATGGTGGAAGTGGAAGCCTTAACCAAACCTGTAAGTTCTTACTATATTGACGGGCAAATTAATGTAGAGGGCATTGCCGGGGTAACCGGCCCCTTTAAAGGGTGGTTCGCTGCTAATCAGACGCGTCCGCCTTTGCAGGCCAAGTTGAAAGTGTTTATCGGGCACGTAACGGTGGAACTGGAAGATTATAACGTGTTGCCGAAAAACTGATCTAATCCATAAAATCACAAAAAATTATTATGATGAAGGTATTAATCATCCTGAAAATACTCGGATGTTTCATTTGGGCTCAAATTCTATTGGCTCAAGATGGGAATGGAACCGCATCGCATATCCATTCTACGAAGCCTATTTACGTGGTGAGCCATGGCTGGCATACCGGTATTGTTTTAAGGGGTCAAGACATACAGGAAACCAAACTGGGGCAGGTGATAGAAGCCAAAGCCGATGACTTAATAGAAATCGGTTGGGGGGATGCCCAATTTTATCAGAATACCGGAAGCGAAATTGATTATCAATTAGCCTTACGGGCCATTCTCTGGCCCACGGAAAGTGTTATGCATGTGGTACGCTTTAACAAACCGGTTGATCAGTACTTTCCGCTGAGCGAACGCATTTTGTTGCATATCGAACAGGATGGATTTGATCGTTTATGTCTGTTCATCTATAATACTTTCCAGGTAGATGAACATCAAAAGGCCGTCGAAACGGGTGAAGGTCTGTATGGCAACAGCAGATTTTACAAAGCCCATCCCAGCTATTATTTTCCCTATACATGCAATGTTTGGACAGCAGAGGCTGTGGAACACGCCGGCCTTCCCCTGATGACGCTGCTTTATCAGCGGGCGGAATCTCTGATGCAAGCTCTGAAAAGGATCAAGAGCGATAAAGGGTATTAAGCGGGATAAGTCTTTTTCGGTAGTAAGCAACAAAAAATAAGAGGACACCCATGCTAAAAAACGTTTTTTCCAAATCAGAATTGAAGAACCACAGCCTGCCTATCACCGTTATCAGCGTTCTGGTACTGTGGTTACTTAGCTGGATTATTGCCTTACTGTTTATTGATTTTGAACGTTTAAGTGTATTTTTAAACATTATTAATACATTCTTTGTAGCCCTTTTTGTAGCTGTAATTAGTATTGTTTTGACACTGCTTCTGAAAGAACGCAAATGGTATCATACCATAGTTGAAAATCAACAGGCGTTTTTGAGAAGCCAGGAAACGCGTCTCAATCAATATAATGAGGAAGTTTATTTATTTCGTCTTATAGATGCCCACCGCCAGTTTGTTCAGCAAATGGAAATTTCCACTAATGGGGATAATTTTACAGGTCAGGATGCTATTGCCGCCATTTTCAATGCCTTTGTCAAATTGTATGATGACCAAAAAAATGAAGATGAGCCGGATCCCCATGGTAATTTATTCAAACAAACCATCCAGCGAATTTATGATTATTATTCGGCGCCATTAAGTGTTTACTTTCATCAATTATTACTGATTCTTATGCAAATTGATGCCCAATCATCCGAAAAAATTAAAAACCGTTTTGCCACCCTAATACAAGCTTCATTATCCAATGCAGAATTGCTCCTTATTTTTTACTATTGTACAAACAATCAGTTACCTGAAGCCCAACAACTACGCTCGCTGATTAAAAAACTTAACACCCTTGAATATCTGCCGGAAGATATGGTTGAACAATTTCATTTGAATATCTTTAATGCCTTATAGCTTCAAATTTTATGCGTGTTACTTACCTTCAGGTTTTTTGGCATAATTGATGAGCGTAGTAATCGCATGTCAGTAAGAACCTGCCAGATAAAGCCGATGTATAAGCTGCCGGAGAACTTTTATCCGTAATATGTTATAGTATTGTATACTCTTTGCCAAAATTGAAAATATCAATATGGAACCGGGCGCATTATGAATTGCATAAAAACCAGCAGAAAAGATGAATTCTCCTGTATAGTATGTTTCTTAAACTATGTTCGTTATGTATCTATCGTATTATTGCATAGACTAGGCCTCAACTTCCAGTTTTAATATCGATGATTTTCAAAATGCTGGGATCGTGTGTAAAATTTGATAAGCTATCCGTTATCTAGACAATTCCGGGTTGTAAAAAAAATATAACATGACTGTGTAAATGAAACTTAAATTCGGAAAGATTGTACAAACTGATTAATAAAATTGTAAAATTATGAATGATAATAACATGACAACGGTGGAATGGAATATTGATCAGAGAAAGTGCATTATCCAACAGAAAGAAGCCTGAAATAAATATAACACTATAACCATGCTGGGGAGGCATGTATGCAGGGATTTTTATTTACACAATTTTTTAGTGATGGCCATGGTAAGTCTACGTTTGATGCCCTGCTCAATATCTTTTTACAACTATTGACCTATACCGGCGGAGATGCAGCTGAAGCCCTGAGATGGATGAATCAAATGGATGAAAAATACGGATTTTCGAATGATGAATATGGCATGGGTGACTTTATCGAGGATTTAAAGAAAGAGGGATATCTGGAAGAGGATAATGAAAATGGAAATGGAATTCAGGTCACGGGCAAAGCGGGACAGGTGATTCGGCGCCGTTCATTGGAAGAAATTTTTAATAATTTGAAAAAATCCGGGTATGGCGAGCACCGTACGCCGTTTTCAGGGATTGGCGATGAATCCTCAGCCGAACACCGGGATTACGATTTCGGTGATGAAATGGACCAGATTGATATGACATCCACCATCCAAAATGCGCAGTTAAATCATGGCATCGATGATTTTACGCTGAATGAAAAGGATTTGGTTGTTCAGGAAAGAGAGTTAAAAACTCAAACCTCTACCGTATTAATGATTGATGTTTCGCATTCAATGGTTCTGTATGGGGAAGATCGTATTACCCCGGCTAAAAAGGTGGCTATGGCGCTGGCTGAATTAATCACAACTCGTTATCCCCGTGATCAATTGGATATTATTGCCTTTGGTAATGATGCCTGGCCTATTGAGATCAAAGAGTTGCCGTATTTACAGGTAGGGCCGTATCATACGAATACTTATGCCGGTCTGGAATTGGCCATGGATATTCTCGGCCGGAAAAAAACCTATAACAAACAGATCTTTATGCTGACCGACGGCAAACCAAGCTGTCTCAAGGAAAAAGGCAAATATTATAAAAACAGTTTCGGACTGGACCGGAAAATAGTTAGTAAAACACTTAACCAGGCAGCGCGGTGTCGCCGGATGGGGATTGTAGCGACGACTTTTATGATTGCCAGAGATCCTTAATTACAGCGATTTGTAGCGGAATTCACCAAAATTAACAGAGGGCGCGCTTTTTACAGCAGCCTGCGTAATTTAGGTGAATTTATCTTCGAAGATTATATCCGCAATCGTCGTAAGAATGTCAGATAAACAATACACCGAAAATCGGGGGATGAATATGAAAATCAAGAATTTTGAAGCTATAACTAACCTCGGACAGTTGAAACGTGCCGGTTACCAGCCGACATCAATAAAGGACGAGATGCGTAATAATTTAATTGATGCTCTTAAGAACAATCAGAACGTATTTGAAGGGATCATAGGA
>WJIP01000329.1 GCA_014730185.1 Caldithrix sp.
ACCTTCTCTAACGATCTTGAGTTTTTGTTGTGCTGTAAATCTTTTTACTGATCTGCGAGCCATGATTGTTCTCCTTTTTATTAGGATTAAATCATAGCACTATGGTCCTATTAAAATTCCAATTTTGACTGAACCAAAACATGTGGTGTTAACCAGAGCGTTCAAAAGAAACTTTTGTTTTTGTCATCTTTTAATATTCTCTTAAGTGCGGTAGCGGTAAAAGATAGTATTACTGAAAATATCTTTTGTCTGTATAGAATAATATTGTAAATTTATCCATAAATATTAGACTGAGGAACATTATGGCATTTACACTATCTGATGATGAAAAAATATTTTTACTGAAATCAGCCCGCCGTTCTATTAAACTGTTTTTACAAGGAAAGCAAGTTAATTCGACAAACTATTACTCAGAAAATCTTCAAACCAAATGCGGTGTTTTCGTTACGCATCATAAAAATAACGACCTGAGAGGATGCATCGGTTATGTGGAAGGCATAAAACCCATGCAGGATGCTGTTATGGATTTGGCAATTTCTGCCGCCGTTAACGATCCGCGTTTTATGCCAATTACCCTGGAAGAGTTACCCAATATTGATATCGAAATTTCCGTGCTTACGCCTCTAACCCAGGTGTTTGATCCGTCTGAGATATCCATAGGAAGCGACGGGTTACTCATCAAAAAAGGAATTTACCAAGGGTTATTGTTGCCCCAGGTGGCAGCCGAACGAAAATGGAATGTGGAAACATTTTTAAAACAGACTTGCAATAAAGCGGGCTTATCACCCGATGCCTGGCAGGAAAAAGATGTGGAAATCTATAAATTTTCGGCCATCATCTTTAACGAGAAATTATTTGAACAACATATAAGAAAACATTAGGTTAAGGTTTTTCAGCTAAGCTATGGCAAAAAATTGTCATCATAGACTTAATTCGATGCTTGTCTGTTAAATTAAGGATTGATTCGCTAAGACGGTTGATTTGTTTTCCGATGGAGTGGAAATGGTTTAGCTTGTCAAGAACCTGCAATGAACTTCATGACAATTACCCATTTTACAATCGTTCAGGTTCAAATTCTTCAAAGTAAAAACTAGAATCGGATTTTCACGATATTCTAATAAGATTTTAGCGATGGATAGAGCAACTAAAGTAACCTGGTTGGGATTTTTCTGGAATATTGCCCTTGCTGTTATAAAAATTATTGCAGGGTATTTAGGTAAAAGTCAGGCACTCATTGCAGACGGTTTTCATTCGTTCTCAGATTTAATCGGTGATGTGGCTGTTCTCACTGGGCTGAAAATTTCCCGCAGACCGCGCGATAAAACACATAATTATGGTCATGGTAAATTTGAAACTTTATCGGCATTGATCATCAGTTTACTGCTGATCTTTGTCAGTATTGGTATTTTATGGGCAGCCGTTACCAATATTTTAAAAGCAATGCACGGTGCGGAGCTACACGAACCTAAAAGGTTTTCCATTATCATTATCCTTTTTGCAATCGGTATTAAAGAGTGGTTATTTCATTATACCAATCGCATAGGAAAGGAGGAAAACAGCCAGTCATTGATAATGAATGCTTTGCACCATCGTACCGATTCACTCTCTTCCGTGGCTGTGCTGATCGGGCTGAGCGGAGCAGTTATTTTGGGCGGTAACTGGCGGATTCTGGATCCGATTACGGCCTTATTAGTGGGCACCTTAATTCTGTTTCTCTCATTCAAAACCGTCATTCGATCCACGAATGAAATGATGGAGGCGGCTCTGAGTATCGAGCGTCAACAGTATATCTTATCCATAGCTGCGGAAGTACCCGGTGTAATTAACCCCCATAACCTCAAAACCCGCCGTATCGGCAAAGACGTGGCCATTGATATGCATATCAAAGTCACTCCCAGCTTGTCCATTGTGGAAGCCCATAATATAGCCACTGAAGTAGAAAACCGTCTTAAGGATTACTTTGAAGAAAATTGTTTTATTTCCATTCATGTGGAGCCTTTTGAAGGTCATTAATTATTTTTAACCAATCATTGCCTCTTGGTTCTCATCCATAATGGTTACTTATCAACAAAAATACATTTTATCTCGGTTGGGTAACGTTGTCATCATGAAATTGCAGAGGAATTTGAAAATCCGGCTTAATCTATAAGGGATTATTAAAACCGAAGCGCCGCCATGCTTCCAAATCGAGAAAGCTATTTCATTCTTTAATTTTAAGAAAGATGATAAATATCAACTTCCTCCAATTGATTTAGATTTGCAAAAAGAGTTACCGGTCTGCTGCCGGGTAAAATATACTTCCAATCCCCCTTGGTGTTGCGAACGACCGAACCCCATATCTTGCGTTTTCGTTTATCCGTAAAGACTTCCCAGAAAACATGGCCAAAGATCGCGGTTTTATCCTTCACGTAAAATGCCGGCATCCGCCATCCAACATCTATATTAATCTTATTAAGCTTGATTGGTCGGAATTTGTAGAAATGTAACCGTTCAATGAATAATTCTGTCAAAATTTGATTATAATATTCAAGATCATGAATGGATCGTTTTACTCCCCGCCCAAGAATTATGTCATCAAAAACCTCTGTAATTTCCCAGTTACTTACGGGTAGTTTGTTTATGTGCAAAGTGTTCTCACTCATGATAATTGGCAATTAAGAAGCAAATCTCTTTTTACGTAATAAAAGATATAATAGCGTGTTAATAATATCAAGCCATTAAATCACATAAGGATGCCCGATTATTGAATCATATGCAGTGGAGAAAAAGCCCGCCTTGCCGCGGGCATACACTCTCTGCAATTATCGGAAAAAGGATAAGAAGGTTGCTCTTGCCGGGGTCATTTGATCTTTAGCGAAGCAGGATCATTTTTTTAGCCTGGGTAAAGGCATCCGACTGCAAGATGTAAAAATAAACACCGCTGGCAACGGTACTTCCATCGTTGCTCTTTCCATCCCAAACGGTACGATAGGATCCTGCATTTTGTTTGGTGTTTACCAGCATTACAATATTTTGGCCCAGAGCATTGACAACCCTGAGGGTCACCCGGCTTGTTTTTGGTAAATCATACTCAATGGTCGTAGACGGATTAAACGGATTGGGATAATTTGAATGCAATTGAAATGTTACCGGTATGTCTTTTGATCGTTCTATGATATCCGTTAATAAACCCATTTCCGGGGTTTCCAGTTTCTTATTCGTATAAATCCGGAACTCTCCGGCTTTTAGTTGGATAGTGGCATGGACATCCGTGACCTGCAAAGTATCGCCTGTAAAATAATCATACCATGGTCCATCATGATGAAAATTCGGATCAATCGAATTGGTTGTTACCCCAAAGTTACCAATAATGGTTGCATTCATCGTGCCATGGCCAATGCGGATGCGTTTCATGCTGCTGTTTAAATTTAAATTGACGGTTGAAGCAGCGCTGCGAAAAGCCAAATTTTCATTACGTAGTTTTAATAAGGTCGCAATGGTTTTATAAAGTTTTCTGCGGGATTGATTTTCATAATAATCCCAGCGGATCGGTTTATTACCCACTCTGCCGTTATAATCAATAGAAAAGTCATACCCTAATTCACCAAATTGCCAAATCATCTTGGCCCCCGGCAGGGTCAGGAAAAAAGCGTTGCCCAGCTTTATGCGTTCCAGAGCGGTTGAAAGTTCGGTGATATCATAATCACCGGAGCTGTTGCCATAATTCAGATTCTTGTACATCAGACGTTCTTCGTCGTGGCTTTCCATATAGGTTACCAGATGGGGATTTTCCCAATTGCGCGTTTCGTAATAGCCCCAGGAAAAATCCGATTTACCGTTCTCATGATAACCCATTGTTGCTTCATTATAATTAAAATTGGAATTGCCCCATAGCAACATACCATAAGCCGATAAAATACGCTCTTCACTGTTATCCGCAAAATGTTCCAGAATAATATGGGCGTCCGGATTTACCATCCAGATCTGATCCGCCATGCGTTTCAGTATGTCAATACGTGCACCATCGAAAGCATAACCATCGCCGGGATTATTCGTAAATCCTTTGGTAAAATCAAACCGGAAACCATCAACTTTATATTCGGTTAGCCAGTGTTTGTTTACCCGGTCAACAAAGGCTTTGGTGTGGGCACTTTCATGGTCAAAGTCGTATCCCCAGGAAAAAACCGGGTTCGGTGATTCCGTATTATACCATGGATTTTCCGCCGTGGGAGCCCCGTAGTCGTCTTCATTATAAAGGCGTACCAAGGGCGATTGCCCGTAGGAATGATTGAGCACCATATCCACAAAAACGGCTATGCCCCTTTGATGACAGGCATCGATGAACGTTTGCAGTTCATCCTTCGGTCCGTAATATTTGTCGGGAGCAAAATAAAAAGACGGATTGTAGCCCCAGCTTTCATTACCTTCGAATTCATTGACCGGCATCAGTTCGATGGCGGTTATACCAAGATTCTGCAGGTAATCCAGGGTATCCGTTAACGTCTGGTAATTATGGGCTTCAACAAAATCGCGGACCAGCATTTCATAAATAACCAGCTCTTCCACATCAGGCGGAGTATAATTGTCAGCCTGCCATTGGTAGGCGGACTGAGCCGTCTGTAAAACCGAGACCGGTTTGTCTGTAGTTCCTTGCGGGTATGGCTTCAAATCGGGATACGTGCTGGCGCTGATGTATTGATCATTCCAGGGATCCAGTACCTTTTCCGTATAGGGATCGGCAATGCGCAGCTGACCATCCACCAGGTATTGGAAGGCATATTCCGTACCGGGTGTTAAATCAGAAAGAGTTAACCAGTAATACACATTCTGTTCGTTAATGGAATCTCGGTTCATTAGGTAGGATTCCTGCACTTTCCAGTCATTAAAATCCCCGATAACAAATATATGTTCTTTGTGGGGTGCAAAAAGTGATAATGTTACCGTCTGGGCATCGATATAATGGATACCGGCTTCGAAGTTCTGGGGTCTTGGCATATTCTGTGTCTGTGGCCGGATCATCAAAGACAGGGTATCGGTATCCGAGATACCGGACTGGGAGCTGACCGTGGAATAGAGACGATGCATACCGCTGCTCAGGTCATCGGTTTGCAATGAATACATCGCTGTGTCTTCGGTAGTGGTATAGATCACCTGTGAACCCAACCTCAAGCGGATGCTGTCCAGTGATGTACCAATGGCCGCAGCCGTTACCTGGATATCGATAGAATCCTTATGGTTCACAAATAAAGGGGATCGATCGGGATGGCCGTATTGCACTTCTTTAGTCGGTGATAAACGTACTGCGGTCAGGCCCGGCTCATACAACGCATAAAAAATATCCGTATTGCCAGTATCTTTACCTTCGCTGCTGCCATCTGCATTACGGAAGACAAATGCTAATTGTAAAATTTGTTCATCTTGGGGCACGTTATAATATGTTCTGGGATAGCCGATTACCAGTTTCCACATATTGTCACTTACCCGGGAAAGTTTGTTTTTGCTGGTATTGGCTTCGGACTGATTATTCTCATTGGGCCAGGGCGTAATCACGTATCTCCAGTCACTTGAATTATTGCTTTCATTGGTAATTACACCGGTGTGGGCGTATACATCATCACCATTGTAATCTTTTAGTCCCTGGTTTCCTTCTGTTGCATCATAATAAATAATAATGGAATCGTTCACGGTGGCAAAATCCGGATCGGTTTCTATAATCTGGGCGGATGTCAGGCGGCTTGCGACAATTATTATTAAGAAGGCTAAGTATATAGGTCTTACGGTCATAAAATGCTCCGTTTCGATTCTATGTTTTTAGTGTTATAACTGCCTGATGGGGCAGGAGTTTCATTTTATTGTTTTTCATTACCGAAATATCATTGGTTGAAAACAGGATTGAACCGGATTGCAGGTGCTCACACGCATCCTTATTTTCAAGAATCACTGTATCGTTTGAAAAATTGATTACCACCAACAGTTCCGAGCGGGTCCCCTTGGCATAACACATGGTTTGCCGTTGAGTACCTCCCTGCAAAAAAGTAAAGTGTTCGGAAGCCATGGCCGGATGGCTTTTACGCATATGGATAAGATTTTTATATGTTTTTTTTAATGTCGTGTCAGCGTCATTCCAGCGAATCGGTTCTTTATCAAACAGAGATGCATAATGCTCCGCCCCAATCTCCTGACCGTTATACACCAGTGGGATGCCATCTATGGTGAACAAAAATGCAGCCAGTGCCGGGATAGCCTCTCTTTTAAAGGTGTGCGCCGCTCTGGGTTTATCATGATTTTCCAGAAACCGTAAAAACAGACTGTTCCGGGGGTATACCTGAGATTTCGCCTCTATCCACTGTTGTAAAACATTGGCCGGTTCCCGCCCGTGATGCACATCCAACAATAAATCGTACAATGTCCAGTCGTAAGTGCTGTTAAATACATTCTCGTGTAAACGCGGGCTTTCCCACTCGGCCAGCATATAAAAATCCGGTTTGATTTGTCTGAGCTTCATAATGTTTTCTTCCCAGAAATCCATAGGCACAAAACCCGCCACATCGCAACGATAACCGTCAATATCAAATTCGGTTATCCAGTATTCCAATATGTCCGCCATATGCCGGCGCGTCATTTGAGAGGAATAATCCAAATCCACCACATCCGACCAATCAGCAATTTTCCGGATCGGTTCCTCCTGCTCATCCCTCAATACCATTTCAGGATACTGCTTCAGAGGTTCATAATCAGGAGCGACGTGGTTGGCAACCATGTCCAGTATGATTCGCATGTTCAGTTGATGGGCTGTTTCAATCAATATTTTCAGAGATTGTTCACTACCGTATTCAGGATTCACCGTAAAATAATTTTTTACGGCATAAGGGCAACCATCAGTCCCTTTGCGCTGGACACGGCCGATGGGATAAACCGGCATCAACCAGATGAGGTCGATACCCCATTCTTTCAATTCCTTCAATCGGGCGGTTACTGCATCAAAAGTGCCCTCGGGAGAAAATGCCCTTACATACAACTCATAGATTACCCTGTTCTCTAACCAATCCGGCAACTCCGGCCCGATAATCGGGCCAAGATCTACAAACCGGCGGTCGATGGCCATATCTGTCGTTTTATTAATTATCGATTGGTAGCGTGCTTGTTTGTCCACAATGTTACCTGAAATTCATGAATTTAATAGTGTATTGTTCTTATCGGAATAATGGTTGGTAATGAGATGATCCAGGTACTGAAAACCGCCTTTCTGCATAGCACTTACCGTTTCTCCGACATCGATATGTTTGCGGATACCATAAAGTGTTATATCCAGGATAATGTGATTGGTGGCGATATCCACAATAGCTTTGTTGCGAGTCCACACGGTTTTTCTGGGATTTTTATATTCCGCTTCGCCCATGATCAACTCTTTCTGATCCCTTACCAAAATAATTTTATGATTCCAGACTTTTTCCAGTTCACTTTCGGATAATTCGTAACTATACAATTCTGCACCTTTAATCATAATGGGGGTAAAGGCGAAAATAACCGTGCGCACGCCGCGGTCTATAGCCATATTGATGTCGTCCGTTAACCGTTCAGCTTCCCGGTGCCACAATGAAATATAGATGGAATGACGGGCCCTTCCTATCATTTCCCGAGCCTTATGCAGCATATTCTTATAACCGGAAATATTCCACAAATGACCGGGCTCCAGTTCGGTGTCGAAATTTTGAAGCGATTCCCGGGCCTCTTCGATATCCTCTTTAAAACGTCTTTCCAACAGGTTAAATAATTGTTCCGGAGGCAAAGGCACATATTTTTCCGGCTTGCTGGAGGTGGCGTTAACCGCACCGAGGTACTCAAGCTTACGGATGATATCATAAATAGCGGAACGGGGCACACCGGAATTCTTACTTAGCTCGTATCGCGTTACCGGGTTGTTATGCAACAAAGCGATGTAGGCCTTGGCTTCGTAGGCGGTGAAACCCAGCTTTTTTATTTTGTCGGTAATTTTTTCTAAATTCATCACAAACTCCTTTTTACAAAAACGTGCTCTAACGCATCACCCAGATAGGTACGCCAGTTGCCCCAATTATGCCCGGCATGGACTCGCTGTTCATACACATTAAAGTTTCTGTTTTTCAATAATTTCATTATTGCTTCATGAATCCCATCCTGACGCTCAAAAGAACCATGCTGCAAAATAACGGTTGCTTCATTGTTCTGCAGCGGTTGCAAAACCTCGATAATTTTTTGATTATCAACCCAAAAAGCACCGGATTGTGAAATGACAAAATCAATGACCGTTGGATATGTTTTTAAGGTGTAAACGGAAATTAAACCTCCAAGTGAAACCCCGCAGAGACCCACCGAAACCGCTTCATTCCACTTACGCTGTTCTTTGATTGTAGGGATTAATTCCGTGAACAGCATTTTCGTATAGCGATCATCCATCCAGTATTCTTTAAGACGTTGAACCGGATTGACAAATATTGCTTTTACCGGCGGAATCTTTTCTTCATGTATCAAATTATCAAGAATGTTATGAGCATAAGCAAAATTTAAATATTCTTCGCCATCCTGGAAGATCAGCAAAGGTGCCTTCTTTTGAGTTAAAGGATGTTCATAAATAAATACGGAACGCTCATTATTCAATACAGTGCTGCGAAAAGTTAATGTATCGATCTGACCTGTACGCACATTCTGGGTTTTCAAAATTTCCTGAGGAAACTCGTATCGGGGCATCATTAACAATGAATTTGCCCCCATACCTCCTTCCGAGCGTTTATCGTTAAAGGGATCGAAAATGAAACTATCCCCAACCACATACTTATATTCAATATATGCATCCAAAGGAAACTTCTGTTGCAGATAATAAAAATCGGTGCCTGCTAAATGGATCATTTGCAATGAGTCTTTTTCCCATTGAACCATATCGCCGGTAAGGTAAACAGATTTTTGGGTGTTCATTCGCAGGCCGAAGAGCACTTCATTACCATCAATCAAAGGTAAAGCGTTCTTTTTGTTCTTTTGTAAAAAAGCATCGAGTACCCGTGCCCTATTTTGCGGTGGTGTTTTTTTTATATCTGTCAAAAACGCCTTGACAGCGGTTTGATCCGAACACGAATTTATACTCAAAGTTAGGATAATTATCAAAAAACCGACTGATGCAGCCCGGTACAGATTAAAATGTTGTATTACCATGCAGTTTCTGATGTGATGTTCTATTTTCATTGCATATTTTAACCATAATACATTCATCGAGTTTTAGCCTGCAAACATCGAATAACCTAAAATACACCCCAATAGATTCTACATGCCCCGTTCTTTAAACATGACCTGAAATGGATACATTACAAATGTTGAAATCTTGTGGAAAACTCGGCCATTTTTGCCATTAACACTGTTTTATCAATGTTTTAACGCACATTTATACTTATTAAATGAATTGCTGGCAGACTTTTAATTATTTGTTAATTTTAAATTTACAGTCTATTTCCTTTATTTTATATACATTCGTACAAATGTTAGCCAAATATTAGGCTGCAAACGGTTTTCTATACAGCTTTGTGGAAAACTTTTAGTTTTCCACAGGCGTTGAATCCATTTTGACTTCTGTTGACAGGTGTCGATACCAGTTGAAATACAGCCCGATGGACAGTAAAACAAAGATTGTCAACAACCATATAAATTGATCCCATCGTTGCATAACCACCGCCATAACCGTCAGAAACATAACAATCTGCCAGGGTACGGCAAAAAAGGTTGATAAAATATCGCGCCGGTTTTCTTTATTGATCGCTTCCAGTGTATGCTGCGGCAATCGTTCGCGAATATGTTTCCAGAATCCAAACGGCCGCGTGCGTTTATAAAATTCAAACAGGACACTATCGTCGGTCGGTTTGGCGGCATACGTACCTACAATCATACCCACTAAAGAACTTAGAGTGGCAATAATAAAAGCAAAATACTCCGGTATGTCCGGCAAAAATATACGCTGCAGAACAGCGGCCACCATACCAGCTACCGTACCGGCAGCAAATCCATATCCATTCATCCGCCACCAGTACCATCGGGCCAGGGTGGGGATCAACAATCCGGCGCCCAGACTGGATGTGATCCACCCCCATATTTCATTGATGTTACGGATGACAAGGGTAAAAGCCAGACCCAGCCCCACAATTATAATTGAGGCCCAGCGACTATGGAATATTAATTGTTTTTCGGTAGCTTTGGGATTGAGATAGGCCTGATAGATATCCTTAACCCAGTAAGCGGCACCAGCATTGACGGTGGAATCAAAGGTGGACATGGCCGCAGCCATTAATCCGGCAATTAACAATCCCTTTATGCCTATAGGTACTAATTGGTTGATGACCACAGGTAGTACCGCTTCCGGATCTTCGATAACACCCTGTTGCGTACCCAGCACAACGCCCATCATGGCAATAGCTGCCACAAACGGCCAGCGAAAAGAGAGTAAAACGGTCCAGAACATGGACAACAATCCGGATTCACGATCGCTGCGGGAAGCAAAAAATCGTTGTATCATGTATTGGCTGGTACCACCGCTGCCTTCGATGGTCACTTTTATCAGATAGAATAAAATAGCAATGCCGAACAGATTATAGATGGAATAGGTTGAATCGGCCGGCATGTTTAACGTCCATTCCGGAATCATACTGGTCCAGGCCTCGCGGGTGGTTTCAATGGCCCTGAACCCGCCGCCTCTAATGGGTACGGAGACATTGAAAGTTTCGGGTAAGGGGAAGCTGACAATCGCTAAGATGCAGATAAAAATAATGGTTCCAAAAATGAGGAATCCCTGAAACACATCCGTCCATACGACGCCAAACAAACCACTGGCTACCGTGTAGATCATTGATAATACAATCATCAGTGTAGCCGCCCAAAACTGGGATGACAATCCCCAGAAGGCCGGTATGCCTAAAAATTCGCCTACAAATTTTCCGGAGCCAATAGCGAAATAAGTAATCATGGCAATCGTCGTAATAATCACGGAAAATGCGGCTATGATACGGGCTACATTTCCCTGTCGGTCACTACCGAAACGAAAGCGCATCCATTCAGCCAGAGTCATTACCAGAGCACGCCGATTCCATTTACCCTGAAAAATCATCAGAAAGGCCATGATCAATGTAACCCCCCCACGTATTTCGATAAAAAAGCCGCTGGCGCCAAGGGCAAATATAAACGCCGTATTAATCATAGTCCCGCTGATGTCAAAATTGGATGACATACCGGAGGCCCCTAACGCCCACCAGGGTATTCCGCGTTTGCCCAAAAAATAAGAATCGATGCCCCCGGAAGCTTTTTTTTGAAAATAAAGCCCCACTAAGATCATGGCCAGCAAGTACACGACAACAATAATGTAATCAATAACTGCCATAGAATGCGCTCCTTATATATGACGTCCGGCAAAAATCATGTCGATGGAACAAATAACCTGTTTGAATCCTCCGGCCTTTAGAACCATAATGAACGATTTAAACAGATTATTTTTAAAAAAAAGATGCCGGTCAAAATAACCGGCATCTTTGAGGATTCACATTATTTCATTAACACCATCTTCTTCACAGACGTAAAGTCGTTGGCTTCAATCTTGTAGAAATACACACCTGTTGCTACTTTGTTACCGAGATCATCGCGCCCGTTCCATGTTGTCACATGGGTTCCGGCCGTTGCCCGGTCATCCACCAATGTCCGTACTTTCTGACCCAATACGTTATAGATGGCAATATTTACCTGAGAACGTACCGGTAAGGTGTAACGGATTTTGGTTTCCGGATTAAACGGGTTGGGATAATTCTGATGCAGGGCAAAATTTTGCGGTGTTTCAACACTGACATCTTCGATATCGGTATAGGATTCAAACGGATCCACTTCCTGAGCATCGCTCTTATCTTCGTCGTTGGTCCATACATCCATGGGCATATGCCAGGGAATTTCGGGGAAACTTCTGGCTTCGTCCTGCCCCACATAGCGTACACGATAGGCGAAATCACCAAAGCCGGCCGGTTCATGAATCCATTCACCGCCATGAATGTAGGCGTAACGGTATTCGAAGGCGTTAAAGGATGGTGTATTCAAGGTCAGCGTGCCGGTGTAAATGGAATCCGAGTCTTCGTCGGTCAGCTGCAATACCTTCATATTATCGGTATCTTCCCAACCTTGTGAAAAAGTAAAGGACGGTTGTTCATTGATCCAGAACAGAGAGTCGGCTTCAGGATCAAAGGGGATTGCCTGTTTGGTACCATCCATAGCCGGTTTCATATCCACGTAAAAAACAACTTCCACATTGACCCCATCTTCAACAACCCAATCGGGGTGTACATCATCATAGTATACCGGTCCAACTTCCTGATCCATTACACCTTCGAACATAGCATCCCGGTTACCGCCACCTTGAGACAGAGGCCGTTCGTAACCGTCAGCCCACATGGATTCTTCATCTTCCAGATTTACAAAATACTTATGAAACAGATTATTACCGACACCTTCTGATTCAAAAGCGACATCAATAAACCATTCATTGGCATCCAGGAAGTTCTGTTCCATAATTGATTTTTCGGTTTCACTATCGCTCCAGCCGTTAAAACTACCCCGGATCTGAAGAGAATCGACGGCGGGATCGAAAATTCCGATTTCGTCCATGACATCCATTTTAACAGTGAAGGTGACCTGACCATCGCTGTAAGTGGTTACCACGCTGTCATCGTTGAAATAAACCGGATCGACAACCAAATCTTCTTCGCCCACATCCAGAGTTCTGTTGTTGGCTTCATCCTGTCCCCAGGTCGTACCAATAAGGAACTTGTACTGATGTTCGGTATTGACGGTCATTTTGTAGGTTTGCACATAAATGCTGTCTTCATCGGGATCTTCCATATCCGGTGAAACTTCCGGGGCCCAGCCCTGGAAAGAACCGGCGGTGCGAACCACGTCACTGGCCGGATCAAACTGGCCTTCCTGAATCTGCACACTCATGTCTACCTGTAATGTAACGTTTACCGAATCACCTCCGACGGGAACGACATAAGGATCATTATCAAAATAGACCGGGAACAAAGCCGTATCGTTATCGGTTACCGACAGCATACGATTATCCTGGCCCTGCAGCTCATCGTTACCCCAGGCGCTGCCGATCAAATATTTGTACTGATAATCGGAGCTGTCATCGACTTGCAGCATTTTTACGTAGACTTTATTGCTGTCGGGGTCTTCCAATATCGGAGCAGTGGCCGGATCCCAAGTGGGATCTACCAAATCACCCGTAACGCGCACCGTATCCGCCGCAGGATCAAAATTAGCCAATTGTACCTGTCGGGACATGTCTACACTTAACAAAACATTCACCATACCAGCCGGGGCTTCCGGGAAATCCACCATTTCCTGATTATCAAAATACACCTTATCCACGGTCATATCGGAGCTGCCAACCGTTAAGCTACGATTATCCTGTCCCTGTAACTCATCCTTACCCCATTCTGAACCGACGAGGTATTTGTACTGATAATCACCGGAGTTGAGCTCCAACGTGGTGGTAAAAACATAATCCCCATCTGCATCAGTTAGAATAGGCGCCTGAGCGGGATCCCAGTTGGGATCGACCAAATCACCCGTGATACGCACATCCTGGCGGAGTGTATCGAATTTACCTTCCATGACCCAAACGCTCATGTCTACCTGAAAGGTGACGTTATACGGCTGGGCAAAAAGGCCACCGCCTAATAAAAGCATAGTAGCCACTACTGTAAGAATAATACTCTTTCGCATTAAAACCCTCCTAATTTGGATTAATTAATTTAATGAAGATATTAACATTAACCTGTTGTATGGTCTTCTCTTCACCTCCTTTCTACTGCAATAAAAATCTTTCCTCCATCTTTCTGATCATTCTTTATTTAAAAACTAAGTAAAAATCCAAACGTGTGTACATCATTTAAATATTCAAATTGTTGAAATGAATAGTCCAGTTTTAAGTCAAAATAACCCAGTTGGTTAAAATTAAAACCGGCCCCTAAAGTCAGACCTTCTTCCCGGTCTTCCATAAACAGTGTTTTAAAACCGCCGCGTAGCATGAACATATTGTTTAACATAGACAGTTCACCACCCACATTCACATATTCCGTATTATCGTTGGGATGGGCGGCATCAGCGGCAAATGTAAAGGCATAGCCCGGCATAATCTCAAATCTACGGGAAACACCGATTTGCAAACGTAAGGGCAAATCATATTTTTCTGTCGCATAGTAAGCATCTACTTTTTCATTATTTCCCTCACGTTGTTCATCCGGATCGTGCCGGATCAATAAGTCATCGCCGCGCATTTGCATTTTGCTGCCGAAGTTTGATATGCTGCTGCTGAAACGCACACCATAAAAAGGCGTGATAAATAATGTCCCCAGATCAATAGCCAAGCCCGTCGCTTTAGATTGTGAAATATCTTCGCGGACATATTTGAAATTTGCACCGATCATAAAATTTTGCGTCAAGTTACGGGCATAGGAAATGCCGAAAGCATACATGCCGGCGGAAAATTTCTGTCCGGTACCCTCCGGTAGCAATTCCGTGGTAATTTCCATATCGCCCATGGTCATGGCGGTTGCGTTAATACCAAGGGTACCAAATGAACCCACGGGCAGAGCCAGACCCACATAATTAATACTGATATCGGCCAGCCAATCGGCCTGCGTAAATATCACCTGTTTATTTTGCAGTTGGGATAATCCGGCCGGATTCCAGTACATGGCCGTTGCGTCATCGGCAACCGATGAAAATGATCCACCCATAGCATTTGCTCTGGGACCTATTCCAATACTTAAAAACTTGGCAGCTGTGGTTCCCGTTTTGGTAACACCCTGGGCAAAAGTACCGCTCTGCAATACCATTATTCCTATGGTTATTGCAACGATTATATATCTCTTTTTTAGCACTTTTGAACTCCTTCAAGCTTTTGATATTTTTTATTTATTTGATAATGGCAAATTTTCCGACCTTCTCACCCACACCCGGTGCTTCGATATGGTAGATATACACACCGTAGGCCACCGGCAGCTCATCCTTGGTTAACATATCCCAAATGGCTGTGCCATCATTAATGGCTTGCTGGTGTTCGATGGTATCCACCAATTCTCCGTTAACGGTGTAAATGCGAATGGTACATTCGGCCGGCAGATGGGTAAAATGCAGAGCGCGTTCACCGGGCCCGGAATCATAAATATTAGGCGGTTCCCACTGGGCTGCTGCCACGTACGGATTGGGTACCACTTTCACATCACCAAGCGCCATTTTTGCTTTTTGCTTATCAATTTTCTGCCCGGAGGTTACAAAGCGATATTTATCCGCGCTTAAAAACGGTTTCTTCAGCAAAAGTTCTACTTCATCGCCGCTACCGGGCAGGGCCATGGAATCCGGATCGGAATCCTGGGTTAAAAAGAACCACCATGAAATGACCAACGAATCGTTAACGGCTGATTGCGGTTCCAGAAAAACAATGCGGTCTCTTTGGGTGCCACTGGCTGATAAAACGCCTGTACCGCCAAAACTTTCATCCAGTTCTATAAAACCAAAATCCATATAGGATTCCGAACTCAAATTATACACCTTAAAGTTGACATCCATTGCTGGAAAGGTAATGCCTTGCACCTCAACATCCTGAGACCGTCCAAAACCGACTTCGCCGAATTCGATCCGGTAATCATTGGGTTTTTGTACCCCGCGCGTGCCTTTGGCCTTTACGACTTCCAGTTTAAACGGCGGCAGGTTTTCATTATCCACCCAACCGGATCGACCGTTATCCAACCCCACCCGCTCTTCATTAAAAAAATTCATTCTGAATCCGTCGATCAGGGGTTGCTCATGATCGGATTGCAGATTTTCGTATTGATTAATAAGCGTGTCGTTGGCGGTGGAATCCCAAAGGGTATAATTTTTGGTCGTCAGTATATCCGATTCATCTTCATTTTCCGCCAGGATCAGAGTGTCCTCAAAGGTCAAATGGTAAACATGGTTTTCTCTGATTTTTGTAATGTCCACAATTTCGATGGTAACCTCACCGGAAGAGGTTCCGGTGACATGCTGCAGATCACTAATCTGGGCCGGTACATATCCGGCAGCCGGTGCCTCCGGCCGCACCCGTGCGACGTTTTTATCCAGAATCACCGTATCCGGTAGAATTTTAACATTAACGGGGCTTTCACTGGGCAAAATATCACCCTGGGGAAACCCGTAATCGTAGGAAGTGATGGCGTAATAATATGTAAAACCATTTTTCACGGTAGAATCAACCCATGAATGTTTTAAGCCGGTATTGTTGCCCAGATCAAATTTCACCCCATTACGTCCAACGGAATCCAGACCCGAATAATTGTTGACGATATCAAATTGTTTTTTGTAGGTACGAAATGTGGTAATGCCGTAGGCATCGGTGATGTTATAGGCATCTTCAAACGCCGGGTCGGAAGCGCGGTAAATACGATACCCTTCAAAGTCATGGCCCCGACCGCCAATTCCATCGATGAAACTATCGAAAGATTGTTCGGCGACATCATCCCAGTACAACGTCACTTTACCATCGCCGGCAACGGCTTTGAGGGTTGGCGATAAAGGGGCCTTGGCAAACTGATAGTCCACATTATAGGTTTCCTGAGCCTGCAAGCGGTTTTGCAGTACATCCCGTCGTTTGGCTTCATCATCAGGACCGTTGCCTAAAATCACCGCCAGAGATATCCGCTCAGTCTGACCGGCATCGAGGGGGAACAGACTGGAAGTAACCAGAAGATCGTATTCGCCGGGCCGGATGGCCTGCGGATCATAGAACTTACCCGGGATCATCAGATCAAACCACAGGGTCTGGTCGCTGTTGATGTTCAACCCTCCGGCCGGAATGTATTGCACATTGGTGATACCGATTTGATCGGATTCCGCCACATCCGTAACATCGGTATTGGGTTCACCGGGCAGACCTGTGCCGGCCCCGGAAGTGGGTTTTCCGTCATTCTCACCAAAATCCGGACCCGTATAGCCCTGATCTTCAGGACCCAGACCGTCAAGGCCCACATCATCGGCCAGCGGATCCCAGTCACCGTCATTGTCAATGTGATCATCGCGGGATTCATCTATCATTTCATCGATGCCTTCATCGATCCTTTCATCAACCGCTCCATCGCCATTATTATCCAAACCATCGGCATACGCATTACCCAGATTTTCCGAAGTGACATTATAAACAATTTTTCCGGTTGAGGGTACCACAAAACGGTAATAGGGGGCATCATCGGCCGCTTCATCAATCATGGCCTGCGTAATGACCGGGCTGTCGGTTTCGCCGTCATTGTCATTATCAATACCATCGGCCCAGGCGAAGTTCTGATCGTCGCTTTCCACCATCAGCAGATGCACCTGGCCATTCTGCACGGGATCGGTTGCCGGTGCGACAGGCCATCTTTTCCACTGATCACTGCTGGCCATATCAATCATTTCCTGGGTAACAATGGGACTGCCCTGTTCGGCATCGCCGTTAGCGTCGATGCGATCGGCATAAGTCACACCGGCGCGACCGGCGGCACCTTCGACAAAGATATGCGATTCATTTTCATCAATCAGGCCATTGCCGTTATCATCAATGCGGTTGGTTTGATCTTCGCCCTGAATCATATCCTCGGTCATTAACGGACCATTGGCTTCGCCGTCACCGTCGTTATCAATCCGATCGGCAGCGTTTCCGGGTGTTTCCAGAAAAGCCACACCCACGGAACCAACCGGATCGTTTCCAAACTGGGGTGCCTGGCCATCCGAATCCCGGCTCCAGGCAATATCTTCAATCAGGTCAAACTCGGATATATCATCCTGAGAGTCACCATCGCCACCGACAAAATCGGCCAGCCAGATGGTAAAGGCTACTTTTTCCAGATCCTGCGTACCGTCGTTCTTTATGTTATGCAGGATATAGACCACATCTTCCACCAAAACCTGCGACCAGGCCATGGCCCGCACGTCAATCAACATGCCAATGCCTTTTCGTGTGCGATCCGTTGAATCCGGAAAGTAAAATTGGTAACGATCGTACAAATCGTCGGACGCTTTATAATAGATTTCCTGATCGGCATTGAATTTATTCTTACCAAAATAGCCGTTCCAGGCGCCGGCCCATCCGGGATCGGTACTGTCGGCCATTTTATCCGGCCATAAATCCGGCCATGTTTCCGGGTCGTTGCTTGTGGCAATATCATCGGCTGCAGGATTGAGGTAACCGGGTACCGGTTCCAGATTCCAGGTGGTTCCATCCGGGGAGGTGCGGTAATTCATCACATCTACGGCATGATGGAGCTCGCCCTGTTCATCAATGATTTCACTGCCGACAAAGATACCGGTCAGCGCAAGATACACTTTACCTGTGTTTTTGGGCCATTCATAGGGCGTTTCCTCGTAAATAGGAAATTCTCCGCTGGTGCGTCCCGTTTGGCCGAAATTGAAAACGGTTGTGCGCACCAGATTACCTTCCATCTGCGTTTTTCGGCGCACTTTTGGATCGCCACGCTCATCGCTTGGCACATGCTGAGCGACCGCCGTTAAAGCCAATGCCCATACCAGGATAAAACTGATCCAATACTTTTTAGCTGAATTCATCTATTCAACTCCTTATTTCTAAAATGTAAATTCCAGGCCAAGTTCAACACGCCGCGGTTCGCCATAATGCCAGGGAAACCGCAGATATTCCTCAATAGTATTCGGTCGGTTTGGGTCCTCTTCGGTATTACGGTACTGCTGTGTCACATCCGGTTCGCCTGTGTCACCGAATACATTGACAACCACTTTATTATCCAGCAGATTGAATACGCGCAGGAAAGCAATAAACTCAAAGCCTCCCCAATTAAAAGAACGATGGATCTTTAAATCCATGGTGAATTGGCTGGGCTTACGGCGGCTGTTCTCATCCAAATCGGAAGAAATGCCCCGATTGGCCGTATACTGGTTAATGCTTGGTGTGTAGGGTAAGCCGGTGCCGTAACGGGCAATCAGACTGCTGCCCCAGTTATTGGCGCCCACATAAAGTGATCCGTTGAACAGATGGCGCTGATCCCAGTTTAGAGGAATTAAAAACAAAGTGGGATTGGCGTTACCGGTCAAGGCGGAGAATTGGTCCTGAGGACTGGAATTACTTCCCTCGGCAACCTGGAAGGTATAACTGATATCAAACGAATAATTCTGGCTGTAACGTTTTTTGAGGGCCAGCGTTATACCACGGACATTGGCATAATCTTTATTAATGTACTTGGAGTAAGTATTGCCGGCAATATAGGTTTCAATAAAAGCACTAGCTGTAATCCAGTTTCGGATATCTTTATAAAAACCAGTGAGATCTACTTTAAAATCATTTAAAAACTCCTGCTGTAAAC
>WJIP01000330.1 GCA_014730185.1 Caldithrix sp.
AACCGCTCCGGCTGTAATCAGTACATGCACGTCCTGACCGTCCATCTTCTTGAGAACTAACTCGTATTCACGTACATGATTTTCTTTTTCAATGAAATCAATTAAAGTCTGAAAATGCTCGGCGGAAACATGGCTCTTATCGCTTAGGGACATTTTATTCATTTCTCTGGGATTACGATACCCGAGTAAACGGGAGCCAGCCGGATTTATATCCAGCACTTTGGAATCCGGTGATAAAATAAACACCACATCTTCGGAACGTTCGAATAATTTTCGTAACCGGTCTGCTGATTTAAGTTTGCTTTCGTATTCGTTCTTCCGGCGTAAAGCATGCATTATAATGCGTCCCATACCTTTAAGTAAACCAAATTCTGCATCACCCCAGCCTTCGGTTGGTTCCTTTTTATCGATGCCGATGAGTCCGACAAATTTATCATGGGTATGCATGGGAACATTAATAAATGCTTTAGTTTTTTCCACTTCTGCGATGGCTTTGTGAGAACTTGCTTCATTAGCTAGTTCGGATGTATCCTTTATGTAGATAATTTCATTATTTTTTAATTTATCGATATACCAGGCAAAATCCGTATGATCAACTTTTTCGTGTTTTTCAATTTTAGCAAGCATACCGGAAGCATACCACTCGTGTGTTTTAACAAGACTGTTCTGTTTCCGGCTCAGTAGATAAATGTAAGATCGATCCGCATCACAGAATTCAGCTACAGCTCGCAAACAATGATTAATGTGATCATCCGTTTCACCAATTTGCAGATTAACAAAAGTGACTGCCCATTCGTTAACGAGTTGCTGCCATTCATTCATCTGTTCCAGAGCACTTAGTCTTTGATCCTTTTCATCCAGCGTCCGCCGGTTAACGTTATTGAGAGTGGTCAGTTCTTCATTTTTTGTTTTTAATTCCTGACCTTCCTTGATAGTTTCTTCCATCTTCTTCGTTAAGTGTTGTTTAGCCCGGTCGTACAAGTAATGCCGCCGGTAACCCATTTCCAGAGCATAAGCCATGAACATGCCGGCGATGTTTATACCTGCCATAAAAATATTGAATTGCCATACCTCTGTTGAATTCTGCGCATGACTCAGCCAGGCCAGATTCATCAATAGTTGAAATAACCACCCATTTAAGGAAGCATACAAAAAGCGCATGTTTATGAACGCATAACTCAATATTAACAACCCATACGTCGCAGCAAGGAATAAAGGTATATCCTGAGGAGTGGTTTGCCGTGCAATAAGTGCAAAAAATATTGAAAATATTAAAACAATAAGCGTAGCAGCTTTATCGTAGTATTTATGTAAACTTCGATTATGAATAATTAAAAGTGGAACAGACAGTATAACCAGACTGATAACATAGTTAATTATGATGGTATTACCCTGATTACGAGCTAATTCCGGCATTGTAAAAGCAGAGAATAACACAAAGGCCAGTACACCGGCAAGTAAACTCCATCGTATAAATCTTAAATTATTTTCAACATGAAATTGTACATAATCTGCAATTTCTTTTTTAGACAGTCTTATAAATCCCAAGTCCTTTTGGGCACGCTCTAACTGAATGAGTGGATTCGAGGAAAATTTCATGGTTTCATTGCTTCCCTGTTACCGATTTAATACGGTTTTAATGGCTTTGTAACCCAGTTGGCTTTTGATGGTCACAAAATATAATCCACTGGATACATTTTTTCCACCATCGTTTTTGCCATCCCATCGTACATGATAATAGCCGGCATCCAGTTCTTTATTGTTAAGAAGGGTTCTTACCTTTCTCCCCAGTATGTCATATACCTTCATGGTTACGCTGCCTGAACGGGGCATTTGATACTGGATAGAGGTCGATTGATTAAATGGATTTGGGTAATTCTGCTGCAGTCGGAATGAATTGGGAATGGCTTTAAATCTTTGTTTCATATTTTGAATAAAGGTCCGGTCACCAATCAATAAGGAATAAACTTGTTTTTTTAAACCGGTTTCAATGGGTAATTTGTTATAGCGTACGCCGGTTGCAGGACATATAATCAGACACTCATAAGCTTCCGGTAATTCCATAGGATTGATCCTAATAGTGGTTTTACCTTCAAAATTGCTTTCTACTGTAAAATCAAAACGCCAACCTTCGTTCTGATCAGAATGAATGTCATAAGCATATTTCAAACCATCCTGTGAATCAGAGGAATGCTTAAAATAAAGCGCCACATGACGACCGATATTCGGAGGATCGATGATGTCGTGATGATCCCGACCGCTACTGGCTTCGGTGTGCACCGATGCAAAATTATATCGATCGGCATAGTGTCCTTTTTCAGCCATCACACGCACATACCAGGGATAATCCGACATAGGATCTGTACCTGATCCTTTGGATAAATGATGGGCTTCTTCATCCACGTTCTGTGCGGAGATATGTATGGTTGTATCACTGCGTGCATACAAAGCATAACCTTGAAAAGGTTTCATCACCAGGGATTCTTCCCATCCCGTTCCTTTATAATGGTATAGCTTATCCCATGATGGCGACGATAGCCATCCAACCGTGAACGGATAGGGCGAAGCAATCATATTCCAGCCTTCATGTAGTTGAATATCGTAACCATCACTGATACTTAAAGATTTTATTTCTTCAACCTGTAACCGAACGGAATCTCTGGAAATAAACCAATACGCTTTTCCAGGAGGTAAGGTGGCTTGCATATCGTTTAATTCGATAAATTCTTCATTAATGACGTTCCAGTCGAACATGCGATATTTTTCAGGATTGTAAGGTCCCAATTCATCGGAAAACAAATCAGCTAAATTTTGCTGGCCACTAAGTACCGGTAGGGATATCATCTGATATTCCCGGGCTTTACTGTAAGCCGGAAATGATAATTGGTCAATGTTTACCGGCACCGAAAAAGGGTTGGAGGGTCCATCCGATGGCCAAAAGGTAAACCGACCGCCGTGTTTAACCCTAACAAAAAACTGCACGCCCTGTTCACTGAAATACGAACCTGGGATATCAATACGCCATTGGTTCTGCTCAGCAGGATCAAAGACCAGACTGTCGTAAGAAACCATCCCGCCCCGTCGTATGAATAACGATACAGCGGTTATCTGCACGTCCGGATCATTGATATCCGCATTCAGTTCATATGGATTTCCGGCGTTCAATTCAAGCCCCTGTGCGTCGATACTGATGTCCGCCGGAGTAGGATCAATTATTGCTTCACCGGATAGAGTTGTACTCAATGGTGACCGGGATGTGTCGTTACTGTATAATTTAATTTGGGACTGATTATACCCTATTTTTTGCGGACTGAACTGTATTCTGATACGCAGAGAATTAGTCCCCCTGGCTTCCAGATTTTGCGGTAAATCCAGTTGATCAACAGAAAAAACATCGGGCGCGTTTCCATCAATTTGCAGACTGTCGATACGTAATTGTTGATCCCCATAATTGTATATCGTCAGGGTATCGTGAATAGTATTGGTGACATATACCTGACCGAACTTCAGTGAATCTGCAGGATAAGTCTGGATAAAAGGTCTGTTCACGGCTAATGCCCGGCCTTGCAAATCAATGTTTTTAACCGATTCATCATAATCCGAGCTATTGATCACTAACTGGCTTTGTTTAAATCCTGGATCAGCCGGATTGAAATTAATTTGAATGGCCAGGGAATCACCATTTTTTTGCAGTCGCTGAGGAAATGAAGGCATATTATCTATTGAAAAAGCATTATATTCCTGAGATACAATATAAAAGGTATCAATCAATGCATAAACATCGGACGTATTTGTTAGAATTAATGTTTCCATCACCTTGTCTTCAACATCCACATTAGGAAAAGCGATATAATCATGAGATGTGGCGAGGCGGGATGGCCTTGCCCTGGCCGAAACAGGGATAATCCTATCGGGCAATTCCGGATCATTACTTGAAAAAACCAGAGAAGCTGATAAATCACCTGAATCCGATGGTGTGAATTTTAATGTAAACACCATGTCGCTATCCGGATCGATGGATAGGGGACTATGGGAAGGCTCAAGCCCAAAATGCATCGAATCTTCACCGGTAATAGATAACGTGTCAATAATTAAATTCTGATTACCGGAGTTATGTATACTAAAATACACGGTGGTATCCTTATTGACCGGATGCAATCCACATTGAATGGTATTTAAGCTGAATTCAGCCCTTGAACGTATTGACCGAGCTTTAAGTACTAACGGTTGTTTAGGGTCCCGGGGATCGTCGCTGTAGATCATTAAAGTGGCCGAGTCACGTCCCATAAAAGTCGGTTGATATTGTATCGTTATTTGTCGTTCCTCATCATTTGTGTCAATCACGGCAGGTGTAGACAACCCAGTCCATTGAAACGGATTTTTGGAATGTTGGTTTATGACGATACTATCAACCTTCAAAGGTAAATTGCCTGCATTCCTTAGCGTGACCGTTGCCGATGAATCGGAAAAAGTTTGAACATCTCCAAAAATCAGCGTATCTAATGACGTCAATAATCGGGGAGCTTGTCCCAAACCCTGTAATGTGATTTGATGCGGATTTTGTTTAGCAAGACTATCGTCTGTAAATATCTGAACATAAGCTTCATGCCTATCAGACACCTGCGGCTTGAATTGTATATGGAAAACCAGGGTGTCTTCCATATGATCTACATTTACCGGAAGCGCAGGACCCATATATTTAAATGCACTGCTATCTGTACCGTTAATTTGAATATCCCGTACGGTTAGAGTTGTGTCCCCCTTATTTTGTATGGACACCATGCCTTGGGCAATGGAATCGACACGGACTTTATCAAATTGAACCATATTCGGGATAAGATCTGCAATGGGCGAAACCCCTCTTCCGGTTAGATTTATGGCCAACGTGTCCATTTGGAAGGCATCGCTAAGCACATTAAGCTGTGCCGTATACATACCGGTATCCGATGGTAAAAAATGCATACGGATGGTATCGTTACCCGCATGCGGAACGGTTATGGGCAAGGGGCGTTCAGTCCAGTGATAAGCCTCACTAAAATTATCCTCTATGGTAATTTCGTGAATGGTTAAATCAATAGTTCCATTGTTCGATAAAATTACATCGATCGAAGAATCCGACTTCACCCATACTTTTTTGAAGTTAACCGGATTAGTGTCCACGGCAATAAGCGGTGCTTTACCGTAGCCTGTCAAAGGAATGCGCTGATGTTTATCGCTGATATCGGGATCACTGTTAATGATGTGCAGGGTATCGGTGAAGTGTCCCAGGCTATCGGGTGTAAATGTAATTTTCACCGAGTCTGTGCCAAACGGCGGAATGTTCATTGCTGTTCGGTTGTTTGTAAAGTATGTTGTTGAAGTATAGATATCAAAAGCTTTTAGCGTATCGGAGCCAAGATTATAAATCTGCACATTATCCGACTTGGCCTCCAGCGGTCGTACTTCTTTAAAAACCAAACTATCCTCGCCAACAAGTATATCGGACTTGACACCTTTTCCCTGGAGCTCAATACGCTGTTCATCCAGGTTACTGATGACGGCTAATTTTGCCGGAAGATTACCTGTAATAAGCGGATTGAATGTGACCTGCACTTGCACGCTGTCATAAGGTTGTAAAGTTACGGAGGTGATATCAACGTTATAGTATTGTGCGTTATCGTTTCCATCATAATCCTCTGCATAAATATTTGAGATGGATTGTTGTTGACTTCTGTAATTTTTTATTTTAAGCGGTAAATTTTTACTGCTATCCTTGACCACGGTATCGAAATCAAGTTCTGATGGTATTATATATAACGGTTCCAGCCAGTTACAGGCATGCGGTCCGCCATATGCACCGATATCATTACGCATGGCCCCAAGGGAAGGAGGAAAGCATTGATCATTGTATAGTGAATCCGGATTTCCGGCATCAATACATGGAGAATTGGCTGATAAATTAAAATTTTGCTCATCAACAAACAGCGGAGGTTGGGCAATATTGCCCTGTCCCGCATACCCCCCCTGTATGTTACAATACTCCGCCGTGGCCGACTGCGCCCCAATCTGGTTAGTATTATCATAAAGAATGCAATTTATGAGTTCAATTTGGGATGTAGGAGCAAAAATACCGGTACTGTTATTATTAATGATATTGGAGTTAACAGCGTTCAAAACCAGCCCGCTGTTATCGTCGGAAAAAAACATTCCGGTTTGGCCATTGTTCGCTACAATACTATTATTAAGAGCAATTTGACCTAAATTAACATCAATACCATTCTGCTCATTATTTACCACTTTGGTATTGTTGAGTGTAATAGAACCTTCATTTGTTAAATAAAGGCCGTTGTCTGCAGAACTGTCGATTACAACACGATTAAGGGTTAGCTGGGAATAATCCACATGAATACCATTGGCCGCATTTTTTGTGATATGGCTGTTCTCGATCGTAAGAAATGTATTATATAAACGAACCCCATGTGCTGCACTTCCCTGCTGATGTACAAAATTAAATTCACAATTATCGCTGGCGCTGTTAAAGTAAATCCCCTGCCATCCTCCCGATGGATTATCTTCAGCATTCGAAAAGCGTATCGTATCGGTTTTGGTTCCACGGGCTAATAACAGTCCGGTTACCTCAAAATTGTAATCATCGGCAAATTCAACAACCACACCGCCATCGATAATAAGGCGGTCCACAATTATATCACCCATAACCCGATAAGGCGAATCTTGCAGCGTCCAGTGGGCATTGGATAATGTGCCCTGCACACGTGTACTGTCTTCATTATTCTGGGCGTACACATGAACCGAACAGGCTATAATGAGAATAATAAATAATCTATAAGTTTTCATAATACTCAACGGTTATTCCGGCCACCCCGGGGGCTGCGGTAAGGATTTATCATCTTTTGATTTATTATTGTTCATAAGTAACTTAATTAGTCCTGCCGTGAGGATTGCAGCTCCACCGAAATAAACCCATGAACTTTTTTTTGTATAAAACGGCTTATCATCTTTAGTTTTTGATAGGTTAACAGTTGGCCGGACATCTTCTACCAACTGCACAAACTGCGGCGGCTCTTGTTCAATGGTTGGATAATAATTTGGAAAAATTGTTAACAGTTTTTCAGTTACCTTCCTGGCCTTGAGCGTATCATCCTTTGCCTGCAAAGCCTGGGCGGTAATTTTCAGTGCTTTTAATTTGAGAGAATCGGTACCTATGGGCAATTTTAAACAGGGTTTAATCTGCCGAATAGCTTCATCAAAATAGCCGTTATAGTACAATTCCTGGGCCTCAAGGATAGATTGAGCGCATTCCTTGCCGGAATCCGGTTGTTGAGCATCCTGGCTGTATAATGGAGATATAACCAATAACAGAATTATTATAAACCGATGGAATAGCCCGATAGAAGTTCGATGGCTGATGTTTATCAAAGAGTAATATCTGTAGATAAAATTATTACGCATAACGGTCATCTATATTTTTCAAAAAAATTACCACTGTCAATATTTGCTTAGTATTCACCAAATCCGGAATTTCACATATCGCCGAACGCCGGGAACGATTAAAAATAATCATTTTTTTGTTCAATCAAAATCCTTTTATCTCAACAACCGGTTTACTTCTTTTCCCTGCGTAATATAAATCTTTCAGTCTCTTTTTCTGTATTGCCGAGGTTTACATTTTTTGGCCCATTAAGCATTTCATATCCCTTTTTACGGACCGCAATAGTGTAATCACCAATGGGTAGACGGATCTGTTTTGGAGTTTTATCCGGCAGTTCTTTTCCATCGACAACAATGGTTGCACCGAATACCGGTTGGTTACTTTCATCAAAAGTTGTGACACTCAGAGGAACCATATTTTTAAAATTAATGACAACTTCCCTGGTTTGTCCTTCCTGCACTTCCGCAGTGCGGCTTATTTCGCCGTAAGAAGGATGCATTACCCTGATTTGGTGACTTCCCACGGGAAGATCGAAAGTATGTCGCCGGTTGGTTTCCTCCTTCTGCAATTCACCGTCCACGTAGATATTACCCCAGGGAATTGCCCGGACGGCTAATTTGCCGACCTGTCTTTTCAGGGCGTGGCTCAGTGTATAATCCTGGTTTTCTTTAAGTTCAATGGTTTTCTTAAACGATTCGTAGCCGGAATGTTTTATTTCCAGTTCATGGATTCCCGTTGCAATATCATCCAGTCTGAAATTGGCGGATTGTTTAACATAATGCTCGCCATCCAGCCAAATTTCCACATTTTGAGGATTTGTATTAATAACGATGGCACCTGTTGGTTGCGTTTCGTTTGTTCGTGGTTGCTCTGAAATCGGCGCTGTTATTTCTTCTTTATCCGATTTGGTCAATTTTGTTGAATTATCTTTTTTATTTTCTCGGAAATTTTTATTAGCCAAATCGGCCGGTGGTTCATTCACTTCGGGTTTTAGAGCAAAATGCAGGTCATACCTTCCAGCACTGTCAATTGCAACCAAACTGTCCATAGTCCGAAAATCAGCTTTTTGTATACTCAGATTATATGTTCCTGGCAATATGGCATAAGCTTCAATGGGCGAGTGGCCAATTAACCGACCGTTAAGATGAATTGCAGCATCCGGCGGATTGGTATCTAAAAAAATGTTGGCGTTTTTCGGCAAGATATCCTCTGGGTTATTACGATTCCCCGGCATAAGTTGATACAATATGGCAATGATACTAACAATCAGCACTGAAAAAATAATAGGAACGGTCCAAGACTTCGATTTTTCGTTTAATTCCGTTTGAGCGGATGGTGAGTCTTCTTTGGGTACATCAATGGGTGAAGGGGGTGTGTCATCCTGAACCGGGTGTTCATTTTCGATAATTTCCCGGTATTTGCTCTCTTTTTTCTCAGGCAAAGCGGATTGATTTTGTTCAAATTTAGAAATGGCATTTTGTAAATCGGTTACCGATTGATATCGATGCTCCGGCTTTTTTTGAATAGCCCGGCAAATAATTTCATCCAGTTCTTCGGGAATTTGGGGATTTGCTTCCCGCGGGTCGGGGAAACGCCGGCGGATGATTTCTTCCCGAAGATCGAAATCACTTTGATCAGCATCGATGGGAATTCTACCCACAACCATTTCATAGAGGGTAATGCCGAGTGCATAAATATCGCTGCGCAAATCGGTAAAGTTAAGTCCTCTGACTTGCTCCGGTGACATATACATTAATGTGCCGCCGCTGGCCATGGTTTGTGTATGGGTGGTTCCCTGATGATCCTTAGCCAGACCAAAATCAGTAACTTTAATGACACCCTCGGGATTAATCAAAACATTGGCCGGTTTGATATCACGGTGGATAATACCCGCGCTGTGTGCATGACCGATGGCATTCATCATCTGCTTAAATATGACTATAGCCTCTTTCCAGTGCAGGGGACCTTCTTTGCGAATTTTATCGGTAAGGGTTATCCCCTCCACGTATTCCATGACGATAAACCACTGATCGTTTTCTTCACGTAAATCATGGATCTGAACAATATTACGGTTTTCCAGACGGGCCAGCGTTCTTGCTTCAGTTTGAAATCGTTTTAAAAAACTTTCGTTTAAGGCCAAACCCGGTGCAATCATTTTTAGGGCAACGATCTTATCCAGACGCACGTTATGGGCCCTAAAAACCAGACCCATACCGCCTCTTCCGATATTATCAAGAATGCGGTAATTATCGATCAGTTTTCCTATGTATGACGATCTCATCGTTTATTACGCCGGGTTTTTAAGTTTCTAAATCTCATGGATTTGAAGTTATAAATGTCATTTCAAGCTATGCATCTATTAAACAAATAAAATTTATATAACTCTGTGATTTTCGACAAATTTAATTAAAACTTAAAGCATTTGTCGATAATCGATTAAAAGTTGTTGTTCAGTACACACTATTGAAACGAGCCCAATTTCCAATTACTACAACCACTCACCTAGCCCGCTCATTAATCGTTATACTCCTCAAAATTGACCTCCTGATGTACAGCTTTGCTGAATCCACTGTTTCGGTTGGATGTCGTTAACCGGCCAAAAGTACGCATGGATTCAGGTGCGTTTTCCATAATATAGGCATTGGGTGCCCAGTCCAGTAAATCCGCATCATTGTAATCATTGCCAATAGCCACAACACCTGATGGATCAATATTACAGTATTCCGCAAGACGGGCGCTGGCTTTGCTTTTGGAAGCCGCTTCGGGTAATACTTCGATCCAGGTACTCCTGTCATTTATAGGAGAAGTAGCCCGAATTACGGTTAAAGGGGCAACTTGATGTTTAAAATGGTAATCTTCCCCCTTATAACCGTTACAAACAATTACAAACTGGGAAGCTTGTTTCATGAATTTTAAATTTCCATTTAAGCGTTCAGCATACGGTCCATAGAGGTTTACGCGTTTCCAGAAATCGGGATCGGCAGTATCATTATGATGGTAATAAAAATAATGATTGTTCGGCACAGGCTTATGTACCATAAAATCAAATGATTCTCGTATCAAAGAGTCGGCAAACTCATTGATAATACTTCCTTCAATGACTGAAGAAAAAATAGTTTCTTTCTGCTGCCAGTCTATCACTCCGATTCCGGAAGAAAAAATAACATAATCCAGAGGAAATTCATCCGGTATAACTTTACTCAATGAAAAAAGAGACCGGCCTGTGGCTAATACACGCAGGATACCTTTATTGCCCGCCTTGATCAGTGTGTCATAATCTGTCCGGCTCACCGTTTGCTGCGGACTGAGCAGGGTGCCATCCAGGTCAGTAATAATCATTTGAATTCGGTGCTTCATAATTTACCTTAACAAAACCATCTTTTTATGCTGTATTTGGTTTCCCGTAACCAGTCGATAACAATAGACACCGGAAGCCGAATCCTTGCCCTGATGACCGGTTCCATCCCAATGAAACTGATGACTGCCCGCGGACAGTTGTTTATCAACTATAGTGCGAACATGTTGTCCCTGGATGTTAAAAACAACCAATTTAACCTGACTACTGCGATGCAATGTAAACGATATCGTGGTGCCCGGATTAAACGGATTGGGATAATTCTGGAATAAATTAAACCGATCCGGTTTTTCCTTTTCAATGTTGGAAATCACATCCGTAATCGGAAATTCGTGGAACGATAACGCGCCCACTCCGCGGGGATTGCGAATCCATGGTCCCTGATAAGTCTGTCCGGGCGGACGGTTGTAATACTGATTTGGTAAATAGGTTACAACCGTTGCCGACAGAGGTGCGGTCAGTTCCAGGATAAGCTCATTATTCGGATCACCATCCCTGCCCTGAGCAATATAACCGGATTGACCATCGATATAGATGTGGTCCTCCAGTGCATGATTAAGGGTGTCATCCGGCCAGCTTACAGGACCGTCAAACTGCAGAATAATTTGATCATGATTCGTATCGGTATAGTAGGCTTTTTGAATATCCGGAGGGTTAATATGTACAGTATCCGTAGACTGATAGAAATCCCTGGCAATCAAACGAAAGATCCAATCGGCCATTTGTTCATAACCGGGCGTATTGTAATGGCAATCATCATGCCCTTGTAAGCCGCATGTGGACATTAGCACGACATCATTGAACGACTGGGGAAACTGGCGCTGCACTTCACGTAAATAATCCTGAGCATCGCCGCCGCAGCCGGGCCGGATTTGAAACACATAAATTTTCTGTACGGGATTGTAATCAGCTTTCCAGGCAGCTCTTAATTCCGTAAAACGATCATGATATAAAGGCGCATCATCGCCGTTGCTATCAGATTCGCCCTGATGCCATAAAACAGCTTTAACGCTTTGATCAACCCCAGCTTTGGTCGCCCGATATAACAAGCGGCCATAGGTGGTATTGAGTGCCATGTGGTTTGCTGAATCCGGCAGATTGTAGGAAATGGATGAACCACCGCTGCCGCCGTTAATTATGCAAGAGGGTAAACCATAGCGTTCCCAAATCAATTTCTGCAGACGAAATCCCCACACACCTACAGCATAGTTACAGTCATCACACCAACCCCGCGGTGTGGAAAGTCCCCACGTCGTATCGGCCGGATCGTAATCGGTCAAATCGGTATGTTTCCCAAAACTGCGCCAGAACTCATTGCGTTCGGTAATTGTGGCATCATCGGGATGGGAGTTGGATTGGCCGTTAATTAAAAACACATCGCCACATACAATACTGTCACGTGCTGCCACCAACACGCCATCGACATAAACCCTTACATAATATTCGGTTAATTCTGCATTGATCTTCGGTTTGAAATGAAATGCTGCCCGATCATCATAATCATATTCAAGTGGTTGTTTCTCTATTTTCCAGGGTTTATGATCCTTCAGCACTTCAACCGAGACGGTATCATGACCCGGCGATAGTACCGTACCTTTAACATCAACCACTGCGGAGTCCTGAGCATCTCTGGCAAAAAGTTGTAAATGGGCGGGCAACCGGGAAAACTGTACATCCTGGCTCCATAATTTAAACGATAGCATAAAGCAGAACAGCAAGATAAATCGAATTTTAACTTCCATAAAAGTCTCCTGCAAAACCATAAAATTAGGCTGAATTGATCTTTAATCCAAAAAAATCCTATTGCTTATAAAAAACCTAAATCTTTTTTACTTTTAACGGCCACAACCTGGATCACACGTATTGCAGAAAGCATCCCGCTCGATGCTAAAAAGCTACATTCAGCCCGTCTGCAATATTTGCATCATTTGTATATTCATCTTATATTATAGTTTTTAATTTTTTGCGAAATAAATCTAATGAGGAGTAAAATAAATGGCTCAGGTGTGCGAAGTCTGTGGAAAAAAACCGTTGGTAGGTAATAATGTTAGTCATGCCAATAAAAAAACCAAAAGACGTTTTATGCCCAACATTCAAAAGATTCGGGTACAAACTGACAGCGGTGTAAGGCGTATGCGGGTTTGCACCAGTTGTATTCAGGCCAATAAAGTACAACGCCCTGTTATGTAAAAAGTCGGTTTTAAAACCGGCTTCTTTTTTTCTAGGCCTTTCCCGGAAGCTTTTGTTTTAAACGTTCCAAGTCATACGGCGTGTTAACATTCTCAAAAATTATATCATCATAATTATCCATCTCATCCGGTACATAAACCACATCGGCACTCAGCACTTTAAATGCGTGACGAATACTCAGATCGCCTTTCTGTAACATGTTTTCAATAATTTTATGGCTTTCTACCGGCCAGATGGAAACCATAGGTTCTAATCCTTTGATGGACTTTGCCACAACCGGGTGTTTGAATGAATAGAATCTGTAAATCAACTGATAGAGTTCACGGTTAATCAGGGGCATATCCACCGGCAATATAACCACATGGCCGCAGGGTGCTTTTTTAAGCGCAGTATAAATACCACCCAACGGACCGCTGTTGGAAAAAAGATCCGCATGAACAGGCGCATTGATAAGCGAAGAGAGTCCGCTCTCACCGGATACAACCATATGGTCATCGGCAATAGAAGCAGCAAGTTTTAAGGCGCGTTGAATTAACCATTCATTCTGCCATTGTATAAACAGTTTTGAGCGACCGAATCGACGACTTTTGCCCCCGGCAATAACCGCTGCCGAAAAATTTTCTTTATTCAACGTTTCACAATATTAATGATAGTAATCGATTTTTTAAGATCATTATAATATATCTTCCACCCAGCTTAATGCAGCCTGCGCTTTGGGTAATCCTATAGAGGCGAAAGCCAGTACAGCCACATGTTTGATTTCATCGCTGGTTAATCCTTCATCCAACGCCCTGCGCACATTGGAATGCACAGCACCCTCCGAGCCGATAGCCACGGCCAAGGCCAGTTTAATCAGCCGTCGCTGTTTGTCATCTAGCGGACCGGCTTTGTGGCAGGCACTGCTGAATGCTTCGTAAGACTGAAAGACATCGGGATAGTCGGTTTGTAATTTTTTAAATTGTTTGGGGATTTCCGTGGACATCTTTACCTCCTCGTTAATAGTTGATCTATCTTATTGATTTCTGATGACTATTTCAAGCACAGCCCATCAAAATTTGATGCATCCGCCAAGCATCTTCCTGAATTTTACAGACCCTATTAATATATCTGTTTTGTATCAAATTATTTTTTTCTCAAATCTAAAGAATCCAATAATTATTTCTCAAAATTGAGAATAATGTGCTTACCACAATTTGTGATAAAATGTAATTAATATATTGATTTTATGAGTTTTATAATATGTTAATAAATCTGGCATACATTTTGTAAATCTACATTTTACACTGTAGATTTTACTTTATTTAATAGTAGAGGTTATTACGTGATAGACGGATTACTCAATGCTTACAAAGACGATGTACTGATGCCGATCGGCATGGTCTCCAAATTATTCGGGATTTCGGTGGCTACCCTGCGTCTTTATGAAACGGAAGGTCTTATTATACCTCATAAAAGCAAAGGTAAGCACAGACAGTATTCCAAATCGGATATCAAACGTATTGCCTGTATCCGTAAGATGATTGAAGAAAACGGACTGAATTTAGCGGGTATCCGGCTGATGCTTTCGGCCATCCCCTGCTGGGAGCTCAAACCCTGTACGGAGGCGGATCGCCATACCTGCGACGCCTATGATAATTCACAGGTGCCCTGCTGGTTGGTGGAAAACAAAGGCGATCGATGTAAAAACGAAGATTGCCGGCAATGCCCGGTTTATCTGCAAACAAGCGGTTGTACAAATATAAAATCGATTTTACGAACATATTGGAGGACAAAATCGGATGTCTCAACAGTTAAAACGTCGTGAGTTCATTAAAATCAGCGGAGCCGGCGTCGGCGGTATGATGGCCGGATCCGGTCTTCTGCAGGCTGTCGACTTTTCCAATCCTCAAACGGATAGCGAGGAACTGATCGAGCGGAAAGGCACAGAACGCACGGCCACGTATTGTGAGATGTGCTTCTGGAAATGCGCCGGTTGGGTCTATAAAAAAGACGGCAAACCCTGGAAAATTGTTGGGCATGCCGAGGATCCCAACAGCAACGGCCGTTTTTGCCCCAGAGGCACCGGCGGCATCGGCGCGTATACAGATAAGGATCGCCTCAAGACGCCCCTGATCCGGGTGCAAAAAAACGGCAAACAGGTGTTTCGTAAAGCCACCTGGGATGAAGCCTTTGAGTATATCGCCCGAAAAATGAATATAATCAAAGAAGAACACGGCCCGGATTGCATTGCCCTGTTTACCCACGGATCCGGAGGTAGCTATTTCAAGAATCTATTACGCGGATTCGGATCCAACAACGTTGCAGCGCCTTCCTACGCCCAGTGTCGCGGTCCCCGGGAAGAGGCTTACATGCTGACTTACGGCGAGGTTGTCGGGTCACCGGAACGAACCGATATGCAAAATTCCAAATGTATTGTCTTGCTGGGCTCGCATCTGGGCGAGAACATGCATAACGGACAGGTGCAGGAATTTGTGGAAGCGGTAGCCGGCGGGGCCTCGGTTATTACCGTGGATCCCCGTTTTTCCACAGCAGCCAGCAAGAGCAAATATTGGCTGCCCATTAAACCGGCCACTGACCTGGCGCTTTTATTGGCCTGGATCCATGTGATCATCTATGAAGAATTATACGATAAAGAATATGTCGAACAATACACCTATGGCTTCGAACAACTCAAAGCATCCGTTAAACACAATACACCGGAATGGGCTTATCCCATAACAACTATCAAACCGCATCTGATTCGGGAGACGGCACGGGAAATGGCCCGTTACGCTCCGGCAACACTGGTGCATCCCGGCCGCCATGTTACCTGGTACGGCGATGACACACAGCGCGTCCGGGCCAACGCCATTTTAAACGCCCTGCTGGGTTCATGGGGACGGCGCGGCGGATTTTATGCCCCGGCCAAAGCCAAAGTTAAAAAACCGCAGATCCCCGATTATCCGGAATTCAAACGCAGCTGGCGGGATGCTTTTCCCGGGAAATATCCGCTGGCCAACTTAGCCATTTCCTCGGGTATCTGCGATGCCACCATTCCCACTCCGGAACGGGATTGCTCATTTAAGGGCTGGATAGTGTACGGCACCAATTTACCGTTAACCCTTCCGCAGCCCGAAAAAACATACGAGGCCATACAGAATCTGGATTTATTGGTCGCCGTCGACATTATGCCGTCGGAAATCACGGGTTGGGCGGATGTGGTACTACCGGAATGCACCTACCTGGAACGCTACGATGATTTACGCATTTCACAGGGCCGTGTACCCACGGTTGCCCTGCGGGCGCCGGCCTTCAAACCCAAATACGATTCCAAACCGGCTTACTGGATGGACCGGGAACTTTCCAAAAAACTGAATCTGCAGCACTATTTCCCCCATGAAACCATGGAAAGCTATCTAAATGAACGATTGAAATCCATCGGCAGTAGTTTAGAAGAACTGCAACAGATTGGCGTGAAACGTCTGGATAATCTCTACAGTTTATACTATCTGAACGGAGAAGATTATACCTTTGCCACGGCCAGCGGCAAAATTGAACTGTACTCCACCCTGCTGGCCGAAGCCGGTTACGATCCCATCCCCAAATACAAGGCCCATGAGGAGCCCCCGGAAGGCTATTACCGGCTGGTATACGGCAGGGCGCCCATGCATACTTTTGGACGGACCATTAATAATCCCCATTTACATGATTTAAAATCGGAGAATGAAGTGTGGATTAACCGCAAAGTGGCCGAATTATGGGGTATCCGTGACGGTGAATATATCATCCTGGAAAATCAGGACGGTAAACAATCCAACCGCATCAAAGTCAAAGTCACCGAACGTATCCGGCACGATACGGTTTACATGGTGCACGGATTCGGACATACCGATAAACGCATGCGTCGTGCTTACAACAAAGGGGCGGACGATAACGCTCTGATATCCAAAGTCCATGTGGATCCCATAATGGGGGGAACGGGCATGCGCGGAAATTTTGTTACTTTTAAGAGGGAGGCTGCCTGATGGCTCGTTACGCTATGGCAATCGATACCAAACGCTGTGTGGGCTGCACCGATTGTGTTGTAGCCTGCCAAACTGAAAATAATGTGCCGGTTGGTTACTGTCGGGACTGGATTGTGGAAGAAACCACGGGAACCTATCCCGAACTGCACATGGAAATTCGCTCCGAACGCTGCAATCATTGCGAAGATGCTCCCTGTGTGCGCAGTTGTCCGACCAGCGCCAGTCATTACGCCGATGGAGGCATCGTCCTGGTTGATCATGATGAGTGTATCGGATGCAAGGCCTGCATTACCTCCTGTCCGTATGACGCCCGATTCGTGCACCCGGAAGGTTATGTGGATAAATGCACGTTCTGCATCCATCGGGTTAAGGAAGGCAAAGACCCGGCATGTGTCAGTGTGTGCCCCACCCATGCCATGATTTTCGGCGATCTGGAAGATGAAAACAGTGAAATCAGCGAAGCCCTTAAGACCCGTAAACATAAGACATTAATACCTGAAGCAGGTACGGTGCCGCATGTGTACTATCTGCTTTAAGGGCATTGATTAACAATTGCAATTTGGAGATTACCATGAAAGAAATAGAAATTACCTCCGGCCGCATGAATCCCGGCATTGATCCCGTGCTGCATGCCTGGGGTTGGGAAATTCCGGTTTATCTGTTTATTGGCGGATTGGTGGCCGGCATTCTGTTCTTCTCCGCCCTGTTTTTTCTGCGCGGTAAAACCGAGCAATATCCCACTACGGTTAAACGGGCGCCGCTTTTAACGCCCATCTTTTTAGCCATCGGGCTGTTTGCCTTGTTTTTGGATTTGACACACAAACTTTATTTCTGGCGGTTATACACGACCATTCGGCTGGAGTCGCCCATGTCCTGGGGGGCCTGGACCCTGCTGATTATTTTCCCCTTAAGCGTCATCTGGTCCGCTACCTGGTTTAAGGAAATCTTTCCCGAATGGAATTGGAAATGGTCGTTTTTAAACCGCCTGGATGACTGGTTTACCGCTTACCGGAAAGTGCTGGCCTGGAGCCTGATCTTTTTATCCATCATACTGGGCATGTATACCGGCATTCTGCTCTCGGCCTTCAACGCCCGGCCGTTCTGGAACACATCAATTCTCGGTCCCCTCTTTCTGGTATCGGGATTATCTACCGGGGCCGCGGCTATCATGCTGATGTCCAAAAATAAAGCCGAACGGCAAATCATGAGTAAAATCGATATTTCATTGATCGGCATCGAGATTTTTTTGATCATTCATTTATTCATGGGATTTTTAGCCAGTATCGAAGTGCATGTGCAAGCAGCCGAGTTGTTTTTAGGCGGACCGTACACGGCGGTATTCTGGACATTCGTATTCACTTTGGGATTAGTTGTTCCTTTGATTGCCGAACTTCTGGAATGGAGAGGCTATCACATTCCCGTAAAAGTACCGGCTTTTTTGGTGCTGATCGGCGGACTGGTGTTGCGGTTCATCGTTGTGGATGCCGGACAAACCTCCCGCTGGCTTTATAAATTTATGCAATAAAAATTAAGAGGTAGGAAGATGAAAGAAGAAAAATACTGGTCGCCTTATGTGAGCGGAGTGGGCCTGGGGCTCACCTTACTGCTGGCTTTTGTGTTGGTTGGACGTGGTTTGGGCGCCTCCGGAGCCATGATGCGTCTCGATGTATGGTTTATGAATCTCATCGCGCCCGCCCACACAGCCGCCAATACCTATTTGAGCCGATATGCGGAAAGTCCTCTTTCCAACTGGCTGATTTTCGAGGTGGTGGGTGTGATTATCGGTGGATTTCTATCAGGCGCTCTGGCCGGACGCCTGAAAGCTAAAATCGGCAAAGGTCAGCGCATATCCAATCGCGGTCGCTTAATTCTGGCTTTTACCGGCGGGGCTGTTATGGGTTTTGGCGCTCGCCTGGCCCGCGGTTGTACCAGCGGTCTGGCCCTTACCGGCGGCGCTACACTGGCTGTGGGCGGCTGGGTGTTTATGTTCGCGGTTTTTGCCGGGGCCTATGCCACCGCCTATTTTGTGCGCCGACAATGGATTTAACTTATAAGAATGCATGAATAAATCAGGAGAATTGAAATGGCTCCCTTTTATAAATTCGGATTTTTTGGCGAGCAAACCAGTTTTATACTGGCTTTGTTAATCGGCATCAGTTTCGGATTCTGGCTGGAACGGGCCGGATTCGGCAACAGCCGTAAACTGGCCCTGCAGTTTTATTTTCAGGATATGACTGTATTAAAAGTGATGTTTACAGCCATCGTCACGGCTATGATCGGACTAATGTACCTGACCCTGTTCGGCTGGATTGACATCAGCAAGGTTTTTATCAATCCCACTTTTCTTTACGCCCAGGCCGTCGGCGGTATTGTTCTGGGTATCGGCTTCGCCATCGGCGGATATTGTCCGGGTACGGCCGTTGTCGGAGCGTCCACCGGACGCATTGACGCCTATCTGTTTATTCTGGGTGCGTTATTCGGTATGGTCGTATTTGGTGAAACCTTTCCCCTGTTTGAAAACTTTTTCTACGCCGGCGAAATGGGACAGGTACGATTGACGGATATAATCAATCTTTCCACAGGCTTGATCGGTCTGCTCATTATCCTGATGGCCGTAGGCATGTTCCTCGGAGGCGAATGGCTGGAAAAGAAATTCAGAAAGGAGCCCGCCGTATGAAACTAACACTGAAATATGCGGGTTTTGCCCTGCTCGTATTGCTGGGCATTATCATTGCTTTTGCCCCCGTCGATAAGATGGCCGATCGCAATACTGTCTCTGCTGAAACATTGATTGAGGAGCTGCATAATAAACAGGTTTATATTCAGCCCGATCAACTGGCCCACTGGATCATTAATGACGATCCCGGTTATCAGATTCTGGATATCCGTAATACGGAGGATTACAGTCAATATCACATTCCCGGCAATGTTCATCTGCCCTTCGAAAAACTGGCCAAAGAAAAATTAGAAGGTTTGCTGAATCCCTATAAAATCACCGTGTTGGCTTCCAACGGCAACAGCAAGGCGGCTCAGGCCTGGGTGCTGTTGCGGCAGATGGGGTTTGAGAATGTTTACATCTTAAGGGGCGGCGTCAATTACTGGGTGGATGTCTTTAACAGTCCGCAAAAACCCGACGCTACAGCAGCCAACGATGAAATTTTCCGTTACCAGTTCCGGAAGTCGGCCGGCGATGTGATGATGGGCAAACAGGTTGTGGAACAACCGCAGGAAAAAGCAGAAGTGGAAGCGCCGGAACCGATTAAACGCATCCGCCGTCCGCAGAAAAAATCCTTCGACGAAGGATGTTGATCATAATTTAGATGCGAATAGACGCCCGAATTAATTCGGGTGTTTTGCGGATAAGAGTTATTCCATTTCGGTCCATAAAATTCAATTTACTTAAACACAACGGCTTTGCCCATAAAATAAGATTAATCTTTAAACCACTCGTCCATTCCCTGCCGATAAAATTCTCTGGCCCGCCATTTTTTGTACGTCTCCGATTTACGCAACAATTTCTCTTGTTCTGCAGGCGTTAATAGGCGGACACCCGGCACAACCGGGTCGGATGGCAAAGTGATCTCATGGGCCACACTGTCCCGCAGGCTTTGCCGGATACCCAATCCTACGGCTTTGGCGCTGCCATGGCAACTTTCGCACTTACGGCCTTTGCGACCTGTGGTATGCGGACTGTAAGCGTCCCAGCTCCAGCCGTGCTCGCCTTTCTCGGTGTGCGGTTTTTGTGAATCCAGCCAGACATTATCCGATGAATCCACATAGGTGATATAATACTGGTATAACGGACGCAAAATACTGTACCGGCCGGCATCCATACCCAACACAGGATCTTCCCACCGGCGAAAGGTCCAGGCTTTGTACCAGATGCCGGGCAACGGGCTTCCACTGAGACGGTTTATGGATGTACTATTTTGCCGGTTTTGCGGTTTTTTGGGCAGCTCTTTTTGCAGCCATCGTACAATATATTGATCGCCTTGATACATAAAATCTTCCCACAGGGTGTAATGGTTGGTTTCATCCAGAAACAAATGCATACCGTAATCCTGAAAACTCCACCGGGCGTGGCAGGCGCTGCATTTAACCTTCGAATGAAAATCCTGATGGGCCGTATTTTTAGGATTGAAGGCCGGTATATCGGGTTGGGCCGTTTCACCTGCAAAACCGCCGTGGCATGACTGGCAGCGCGGTTTGCGTCGTTCATAACCGGCCAGGTGCTTGCCCTTTCCGCTGTCCGGCGAGGCGTAATGGCAATCCATACAGGACATGCCCGCCTGCTGATGTATATCGGGTTGCAGACTGTGCTGATAGGCGCTGAAACGCGGTGTACTGCCGTAAGGCGTCTGGTAGTCCCGGTGATAATCGTGTTCGAAATAGCCGTAATAATCCGCTCCCACATAGTTGCCGCTGTGGCATGTTAAGCATACCGCATCCTCATCCGGTTTTTGCAGACGATGTCCGTTCACATACCGCCCCGTTTTTTGATGGAGCTGAATGTGGCAGGCGGCGCAGCCCGCCGGTCGCTTACGGCCCGGTCCGTTCTGTTTTCCGGAGGCCTCAAAATGACAGCGCATACATTTGGCGGCCAGCAAATGATCGACCAAATCCTCAGGTTTTTTCGATGCGGTGCGCGGTAATGCCTTCAGTGATTTCCAGGCCTCGTCCCGGCCCTCGACATCCAGCGTGTCCGTTTTACCCCATAAATAGCGGGTTTGATAAATGATTCGATCCATACGGTAATGGCGGCTCTGTTTAAATGATTCAATGGCCTCCCGATGACAGGAAATACACTTTTCCGGCCAATATTCGGTCCGGGAGGGATTAGCAATAACCGGTTGGTGGTTGGGTTCAATCGACGGTCTGGCGCCATTTGGCGAAACATGACATTGGCCACAGGTAAGACCGCAACTGGTATGCATGCCGCCATGGCAGGACCGGCAATTATCTTCAGTTCCCTTGACCGGGTTGACGCTTACCAATAAACAAACCAGCCATCCATAGAGCATTACAACCATTATTCGAGAGTACGGCATGGCAAATCCGATTGCTGGTTAAACTGATGGATACTTTGGTTAAAATTGGCATAGATGGGATCGTCATAACCGTCATGGCAAACGATGCACAGGCTGACGCGGTAAATATCTTTCAATTCCCGGGCGTTAAACGGCCGGGCCTGCAACCGGGACATGCGCTGCCGTTTACGGCCGTCAACGGTAACCATCGATTCCAGAGGCGTCGAGCCCAGGCCCGCCGTTCTGCTGTCGTACAGCGGCTCAAAATCAAAAGAACGGCCATCCTTTCTCAGGGCGCCTTTACCCATCCCCATGCGTTTAGCCAGGCTGTGGCAGTCGGCGCAGGACGGCGTCTTTGTGCGCGTACTGTGTGGATCAAACGGGGCCATGGTCAGCCAGGTACGCTGTTTGCGGACCCGGCTGTCCTCATCCAGTTCGGTTAAATAAACCTGGCAGCCGGGGGCAAAAGGCATGACCCGGTTTTCTTTGTCCAAACCCAGGGCAGGTTCCTCAAAACGCAGATAGGAGCGTCCTTCGGTCCAGCGCCCGGGCGTTTCTTGGCCCGTTAATTTATCAAACTGCCGGCCGGCGGGATCATACGTATCGTGACAGCCATAACATTGCGGCGTGTAAGCGGAATGGCAGGATTGACAGGCCATGCGCTCATGGCCCGGCATTGTGCACGACGCCTTATCGCCCACCTGCTTAACGGATAATTTTTTGCCGCCGGATTTCACCACCAGCTCGACGCCCTGGTCGGTGCGTCGCAGATTGGGGAAATAGGAGCCGCGGCGGGTGCGGGCCAGCACCGAGTCCTGCGGCATAGGCACATGGGCATGGACTTCGATCATCTTCCATACCAGATGGGCGGAATCCGGTTTTGCCCACTGCGCCTGATGGCAATCGGTACAGCCGATATACACCTGATCTTCCAGATGGGCGTATCGATGACCGTCGCCCATAATGCCCTCGGCCACATGGCAGTCGATACAGGTCATGCCCGCTTCATAATGGATATCCGCCGGCAAATGATAATAATATCGCTCGCCGGACAGACTTTGAGCGGAGGGATTTCCGGCCCTGAAAGGCGCGCCGTAACCTTCCGATTCGTATTTGCCCTGATAGGTCAACGCCGTGCGATTGGACCGGTTGTGGCATTTTTCGCAGGTCCCGATACCGATATCCACCGTTAATTTGGGATGCTTATCTTCCGGGGTGTTTTCAGAAATATGACAATCATTGCATCCGCCGCCCCGTTGTCCGATTTCCCCGGGAAAATCGTCCTGGGGTTTATTCACGTGACAACCGGCGCACAATTTACGAATATGAGAGGCCGCCAGAGAGGTATCCTGTTTGAGATGCGTAATATGCATGGTGGAATCATCCGGGGTGGGATGGCTATCCCATTGAAATAGCGTTGAAGTCACCAAACCGGCGTTGGTGGACATTATCGATTTTTGCACCCGTTTGGCCAGCACCGGATGACAGTCCTGCCGGCCGCAGGTTTTATCCGCCCATCGTAAATCCGAGGGATTGACCACCATGCCGGCGTGGGCATTGTCTTTATCCGCCGCATGGGGATTGCCCAGATGGCAACGGTAACACCCCAGCCCCTGCGGATCATGCGATGAACTCAGCCCGGATTCATCGCTGTGGCAATCCATACATCGATCCGGTTGCCCCTGTTGCAGCGCCCGGCCATCCGTATCAACGGACGGTTGGTTCAGCAAAACCAATCCGATGGTGATGAGAAACACCACCAGAATGATACTGCCGTAAGTTCTTATCTGCCGAAAATTTGCCAACCTTCCCCCCTCAGAAACCAACCGATAACACTCTCCATTAAATAAAAAATAAGCAAAACGGCGATGGCATACAATACGGGCCGGTCCTTTGATTTTAACTGCGGCAGCCAGGCTAACAAACCGATTATGATTAACGGAAAAGCGATGCCGGCAACAAACACGGGCATCCAGCTGAGCATTTCCTGTAAGCCGATGAAATACCATGGACCTTTGACCACCGAAACAACCGCATCCGCAGGATGTCCCAGAGAGGCCGGCAGAATAAGGGCCAGCAATGCCAGTAAAAAGCCGGTGTACAGCAAGGCATACCGTTCCGCTTTCAACCTCTTGATATGCACATAGGTTAAAATAACGGTTAATATGGTAAATGTGGCCGCATGGTGCAGATAAATCACAGAAAACGGGTTAATATTTCTTGTTAACTGAATAAAAAACAACGATAGCTGGCCGCCGATAACCGGTACCGTTTGCAGGATGCCGTCAAAAATATGCAAGGCGGAAGCGCTCTCTTTGCTGCCGATACTCAAGAAACCGCTGAATACAGCCAAAATGGAAACAATCATCAGCAGTATCAGATAAAACCATTGTTTAAACAAATAACTGCGATGGGTGCGTTTGATCAAATATTCAATGGTATGCACAAAAGCGGCGATCAGAAAAATATCACCGCTGTAGGAATGAAAGCTGTGTAAAAAGTAACCGAAGGCATCCACCGAAATCAGCCGGCTTACGGACTGAAAGGGGTCATGATGGGCGTTGAAACCCGGAACGAGCAACATCCCGGACACCAGGGCCCAGATCAATGAACTGAGAGCAATTTCACCCCAGCCGGGCATCCACCAGGTGCGCTTAAATGGATCGATCATCGCGGGCTCAACCATCCTCTAAGAAAATTTTAATGTTATTTTCATCCACTAATTCGTACGACAATTCATGCAGGTCCGCCTTGGCCGGACCGGAAAGGTATCGTCCTTGTTTGGTAAACCGACTGCCGTGACAGGGACAGGCCATATGGCCTGCCCTATCATTCCACTGCACTGTGCATCCCAAATGGGGGCAGGTGCGGGATAAAAATCTTAAGCGGTCTTTATCCCGGATCATAAAAAAGCGATCGTACACCCTAAAGGGTTGATTGGGTTGCGATATATTCAATTGTACCGTTCCGGAGCCGGCGGCAGCCCGGTTAATAAACCGGCCGGTAAGTTTTGAAAAAACGGCAATACCGATAAAGTATAAGCCATTCTTCAAAGCCTTCAGAAAACGCCTTCGGTTTAGATGATTGAAATTGAATGCCATTCTAAAAATATAAAAAATCACATCGATGGAATAAAATTTTATTAATTAAAAACAGAGTGTTAGTGTTTTGGCTGTTCGTGGCTCTAATAATTTTGCAGATTGATTGAATCGTAATCAACTTTCATAATATTTTGGGGAACTCAATATTTCCCCTCTTGGGAGGATATAAAGGGGTGGGTCTTAGTTTTGTATTAATTTTACATTTCTTTTTTGCACAAGCCGGCAATTCAGCATATAATAACCAACATCGTAGATGTTGAATTAGTGTAATCCAAACCCTCCCCAAAAACTCTATCCTTGTAGAGGATATACAAAAGAGGGATACATCTATGGATAATTTGATAAAAAACATCGTTTGCAAAAGCAATTTCCAGGGACTTTGGGTTAGGGTTAATTTTTTTAATTCGTTGTGTCTTGGTGACTTTGTGGCTTAAGAATTTTTCAGGTTCACCGCCGCTAAATTCAAAAAAAGAGTGGCAACCATTTATTTTTTTCTTTACCCTACGCATGTATATTGTAAGACACAAGGAGTCCGTTCCATGATCGACCGGAAAGCAACGACCTCCAAAGGCATTCCAATCGAATCTGTACTGCAATCCGCTTTAACTCCCATTCCTGTTTCTTTAATCCAATTTATGTTTAGCTTTAATCCGCACGTTTTGCATTTAATCATTTGCCAATCCGCTGAGCATCATGAGTCTGTTAATAGATATATCCACCCAACCGGGAGGCAAGGGATATGATATAACAATAAAAAAAATTATTAAAAATGTGACTTTTTGCGGCCTTTCTCCGACTCTATATAATGAAAAATAACTATAAGGGGAAAAGAATTAAATTATTGAAAGGAGATGATGCCTATGATTGCCCAAAAATAAGCCCGGC
>WJIP01000331.1 GCA_014730185.1 Caldithrix sp.
CTATCCAGGGCCATATTTAGAGCAGCAGTCAGACCATTGCCATTCTCGTCTTTTTCGCTGATTTTAAAGACAGCCTCCCAGGAACCCACGTCATTCCATTCGTAATTAGCCTCAATCACGCTTACATTATCAGCAACCTCCATCACTCCGTAATCAATCGATGTTGATTTCAAACGGGAATACACATCGTAAATTTTTTCATCCATTTCTTCGCTATCAACAGAATCTGTGATTTGCTCAAAAAATTCGGCCATTTCGGGTAGATGTAGCCGAAATTGTTTGATGATCGATTCTACTGTCCATACAAACATTCCACTGTTCCACAAAAAGTCACCGCTATTTAAAAACAGTTTTGCCGTCTCCAGATTGGGTTTTTCGGCAAATGTTTTCACTTTGAACACGGCTTTGTCATTGATTTCCTCAATAACATCGGCCTTTTGGATATAACCATATCCGGTCTCAGGATAGGTTGGCGTGACGCCCATTGTAATGAGGGTATCATGATTGCTGGCATAATCTGAGGCAAATTGCAGGGTATCACGAAACTTTTTAACCTCCGGTATCAGATGGTCGGCCGGCAGAACAGCCATGGTTTCTCTTGCATTGCCGGTACGACTCATAATAACAGAACAGGCCAGACCAATACAGGGCGCTGTATTACGTCCGAAAGGCTCCGCAATGATGTTTTGTCCGGGTATGTTCGGCAATTGTTGGTGAACAACATCGGCTATTTCTTTATTAGTGATTACAATTATCTTATCATCATCAACGATGGGTTTAATACGATCATATGTCATTTGAAGCATAGATTTTTCGCCAATGATATTCAGGGTTTGTTTAGGCATAGAGGTGCGGCTGCGTGGCCAAAAACGGCTACCCACACCGCCTGCCATTAAAAGGATATACATAAAGGCTCCCGATTATTTGGGTTTGTTTTCATCTAAGCGGTTCAACCATTGGTTGGCTACAGTATTTTGGGGCTCCAATTCCTTTACAGTACTGAAAACACGGATGGCATTCTTAATTTCGCCTTTAAAATAATATGTTTCGCCAAGGTTATTTAAAGCGCCAATATATTTAGGTTTGAGGCTTATTGCTTTCAGAAATAGTTTGATTGCGATATCATAATTTTGATCGTCTTTATATAACATGGCTAAATTATTAATGGCCTCTGGATAATCTTTGCGGTATTCAATTGCCTTTTCCAAATGATAATAGGCACTATCCTGATAATCTTCCCAATAAAAAGCTACAGCTAAATTATTGTGGGCTTTGGCGTAAGTGGAATCTATAGAAAGGGCTTTTTTGTACAAATCAATTTGAGTTTGATAATCAATTTTTTCCGAAGCTTTTTCCCCAATATCAAAGGCTCTTTTGTCTAGCTGTCCCAAAATGACTCTCTCTGCCAAATCCTTATTCTTTATAGCTGGTTGATATGAACTATTTATTGCCAGACTCTGATTAAATAAATCCAGAGCATTTTGATAGTCTTCTTTAAGAAAACGGATGTATCCGGCATTGTTCAATGCCTGATAATATTGAGGATCCAGGTCGATCGCTTTTTCAAAGGCAGCTAAAGCTTGTTCATTCCTTCCCATTCTCTGTAAGGCAATCCCTTTCCAGTTACGGACCTCAGCGTCCCGGGGAATATACTCCAATGCCTTATCCCAACTGTTTACAGCTAAACTGTCTTGCCTTTGTTTATAGTACTCGATTCCCTCACTCACGTAATTTTCAGCAGTTTGTTGGATTGTTTCTTCGGTAGGTTCATCCGGTTTAGTAACCTCTTCCTTTTTATCGGGTTTAAATAATGCACATGATGTTGATACCATCAACACAATGCTGAGCAGAACCAATCGTTTCATTTTACACCCCCGCAATTTAATTGAAGGATATGCGATTTTTTATGATAATTATGATTGTTCATTGTTTACGAAAAGATAACCACAAAAAGCAACTTTAGCCGGACCTGCCAAAAAATAACGTCCTTCCCGGCGCCAAACCGACAGTTTACCACCTAAGGTGAACAATGTAATCGTTTGATCATCGGTTTCGTTATGTGCCCACAATACCTGACTGGTGGCCGTGACACCCGTTCCACAAGATAGGGTTTCGTCTTCGACCCCACGCTCATAGGTTCGAACAAACCATCGGCTCCTTTCGTCTTTAAAAATAAAGTTGACGTTCGCTCCCTGTTCCCCAAAAGCACGGTGGTTTCTCAAATATTGTCCATACCGCTTTACCTGGTCCTCAGTTAATGGCTTATCGCACTCGCAAATCAGGTGGGGCACTCCTGTATCAAGCCATGCCTTCGGGTGTATGTCTTCCGGTAATTCAAAGGATTCACGGTCAAGCCAGCGTATATGTTCGGCTGGTTTAATTTCTACTTTAATATCTTTGGTGGCGTTAAATTGTATTTCATGGGGGCCATCCGCAGCATTGATCGACATTTTAGTTTTATTAAGCAGGCCGTTTATTCTGGCAAATAATGTAGCCGCCCGTAGTCCGTTTCCACACATAGTACTTTTTTTCCCATCGGCATTATAATAGGTCATCACTAAATTATTCGAGGCTTCATCGACTGACAGGTGGATAAGTCCGTCAGCACCTATACCAAGATGACGATCACACATTTTGCGGATCATTCTTTCGTGTAAATTACTTTTTGACACCTTTCTTCCGTCAATAAGAATAAAGTCATTACCGGTCGCCTCTATCTTAACAAAATCTATACGTAGCTTCATGCGCTAATCTCGATACAAAGGTATTTTTAAATTGATATCTTGGGTTTCCCACCGTTTGCGCACAGCAATGGTGTCCGGTAAACGAAAATAAGGTTCGGCAAAGGTAAAAGGAAACATTTTACCTTTGGAATATTGGCCATCTTTATTAAGATCGATAAAAGCATCCACAGTATAGCGGGACTCGGGCAAATATCTGATATAAAATTTTCCGGGACTTATCAAACTAAGCGGAAAGGTATGACGGCGGTTGTTTGTGGATTTAAATGTAAGATGGATTTGCCGTTGCGGGGCGTTATCTACATCCATTATACCTGAAATTTCGCCCAACTCACGGTTGCTTATGACAGAAAAATAATGTGAAATCACACTATCGCCAGGCGTATTTCCCCATACATCAGTTATCTTAGATTGATCAAGCTGCACTGTATAAGATGAATCCGGTTTCAATGGACGTTCAGGTACGAAATCTGCTGTCATGGCATCATTGATTAGCCACCCGCCGCTAACAGGTCGGCCATTCATGGTTTTAAGTGTAAATGCCGAATCAACAGTTATCCAGCTTACCGGCTTATTATATCTTAATTCAATCGGAGTAAATGGCATGATACCTTTTGCAC